>CALLYA010000162.1 GCA_937875495.1 uncultured Verrucomicrobiota bacterium | reverse complement strand
CGGGCCCCAAAGTCCCGTCCTCCTGCTCCACGATGGGGACCCAGGCGCGCGAATTTGCTGTACGCAGTTCCTCCAATTCCTGAATCTCTGTAGCAAATAGCATGGGGCTATAGGCGTAAACGGATGCTACGCAAGCGATTACCCCCCCCACTTGCGATTTTCGCAATGAACGAGGACTTCTGTTGACAACCACGACAAGGACTGGGATTCATGACGCCCCCCCTGGGCTTAAAGTCAGGATTGTGGCCAAAAGGCGACCAATTGCCAACTCAATTATTTGCACTGCCGATGCAGTTCGCGATCGGCTTCATAGAGATCGGAGGTGAGTTATGGACGCTGGGGAGGGGCGATAGCCGGACCTCAACGGTGGAATCACGCGACAACCGGCAATCCGGATGCACTGATCCGATGCGAAGCGATTCAGACGAACCAGTCTTCAATGGCATTGATAGACCATGTGCAAATGGGGATCAACCACTTTTGGTTTTTTTTCTTCGAGCCAATGTCAAACCCACCCCCGCACCTGTCCCAAAAGAGCGGTCCGATGGAGGTGCAACAGCTGCGCGAAGGCCTCAAGCATCACTTCGAAATGGCCGGCAACCCAAACCTCATGACTTCGGATGTCATCAACTCGCTGTGCGAACAAGCCGGGGGCAACTTTCGCACCCTGATGGTCAGTGCCAATGAGCTGCTCGATTACGCCTTGCGCAAGGAGCTTGACCTCATCGATGACCAGGTCTTCTTCAGTGTGATCTATGTTCTTGAATTGGAAACTGATCAAAGACGCCTTATTGGGGGCCTGAGGAGGGAGGGGAAGGCTTCCCATTACGCCATAGAGGTGCCTCCTGGTCGCGGTCGGATCTGTCGATTTCCGCAGGGGCATCGATGGGCTCAGAGGACCCGCCGGCAATTGCTGCGACAGGATCCATTCAGTGGATGCGCCTCTGTAATTCGCAACCGCCGATCGACCACAATCAAAGTGCTGGTTTTCTACGGCGACGGCTTCTGGCTGTTACGGAGTGCGGACGAGATATGCAATGACGCGATTTCTTGGTTATGCGATGGAATTGGGGTTACTGACTTTGCGTGCCTATAGCGATGGATGAGGATGGGTGCTTACACATGGATGGCGGGGGATTCAGTCCTCCCGCCCCCCTGGGGGGTTGGGGGCATGGAGAGCGAGGTCTTTCATTTTGGGTTGTGAATTATGACCTCTACAGGCGAGATCCGCCGCCCATTGAATTTGGGTGATGGGGCTCCTGTGGAAGGTTGGGGATTTCAGTCTCCTGGGGAGGATGATTCTTTATACTGAGCAAAGTTGGGCTAATTTTCTGGCGGTGTTGGCATTGCGCGTGGTCATTTTCGCATAGGCGGGGTGGGCGACGATCTTTGTGATGTGACTTCGATTGTAGTTCTCTCGTTTGATGTTCCAGATGATCGCCTCGTGGACGTATTTGATTTCCATGTATTGCTTTTTGATGGGGAGTTCCTCGATCAGTTGCGGACTTGCAACCTCATTAAACAAATAGGCGACATAGGTCTGCTCGGTTTGATTGTTTTGCCAATCCGCGGGGATGGCGTTGGCAATATCGATAATTTCCGAGGAACGCTTGACCAAGGTCGGAATGGCTTGGCCGAATGTCTCCTCGAGCTTCGCTTCGATCAGTTCGGTCAGCGCCAGTGGTTCATGCCCTGACTCGAACAGTGCATTTCCTGAATTGAGGTAGGTGCTGATGTTCGACAGCCCGATTTCCTGGAGAACGGATTGAAGCGTTTTCATCGGCACTTTGACCGATTTCCCGACATTGATTCCGCGCAGTAAGGCTATGTACTTCATTGGTCACCAGGGGTTCCATTTGGCCTCGGTTCTGTGTCGGCGATGCATTCATTGTGATGAGGGAGCGGAATTTGCTCGGCGATTCATGCAAACGCTTGGGGCGGCTGTCTTCGTTGATCCGAAATTGGGGTTTCGCAGTTCGCCTATACCGCGGTTGGCATCGTGTGTGGCCCCCACGGGCCTGTTCTTGCATGTAACCCTTCCCAAGGAGCCGATAGACAACCATCGGTTGAGATCGTGGGCTTAATTCCTTTGGCTGCCGGCGCTGCAACCGGGGCCAGACAGTGCGCTTCTGCCGCCGCTGCGGGGGGTGACCTGGATCTGGGTGGGGATACGTTCGCGCAATGCGCCGACGTGTGAGATCACGCCGATCAGCTTACCCTCCTGCTGGAGGCCAGCGAGGGTTTCGAGTGCGGTGTCCAAGGATTCCTCGTCGAGGGTCCCGAAGCCTTCGTCGAGGAAGAGTGAATCGACACGGACGTTGCGGCTGGACATTTGGGACAAACCGAGAGCGAGCGAGAGGCTGACGAGGAAGCTCTCGCCGCCGGAGAGGTTCTTGGTCGAGCGAATTTCACCGGCTTGGTAGTTGTCCATTACGTTGAGTTCCAGCGGCTGGTCTTTGTCGCGAACGAGGAGGTAACGGTCGGTCATTTTCTGTAGCTGCCGGTTCGCATGACCGATCATCAGCTCGAACGTAAGCCCCTGGGCGAAATTCCTGAATTTCTTGCCGTCCGCCGAGCCGATCAATTCATGCAAGCGGTCCCAACGACCGGATTCACGTGTCTGTGCTTCTATGGCCTGCAACCGTTCCGCCTGTCGGCGTTTGAGCGCGTTGTTGTTGTCGAGCTTCTGGCGGATGGCGCCGATGTCCTGCTGGAGCGCTTTTTGCCGGGCGAGCGCGTCCTCGAGTGTCTGCCTCAGGTTTTCAACCGGCTCTTGGGTGAGCTGCTTGGCTTGTTCCTCCTCGAGTCGCTTCTGTGTGGCGCGAGCGCGTGACTCCAGGTCGGCCTGCTCATCGGCGAGGCACCGGGCTGCTTCGGTGAGTTGCTTCCGTTCCAATTCAGGCAGACAGGCGTTGCGGAAGGCGGTCTCGTCGGGAAAGTCTTTCTCTCGCAGTTGCTGGAGAAAGCCGTTCTCGGTCTGCTCCAGATGCAGCGTTCGCTCTGCGAGTGTGCGCTCGAGATCGGACTTTTTGGCAGTGAGCCGATCCAGGTCCTTCTGGATCTCCGTCCAGCGGTCACGCGCGCTGGCCCAGCTTTTCTCGGCTGCCACAACATTCAGATTGAGCTGGTGTTCTTCGCGATCCGGCTCTTTTTCGCCGAAGGCGGCCTGCCGTTCTTCTCTGATTTGTGCCAGCTCCGATTGAAGCTGTTTCAGCTCTGACTCTTTGGAGGTCAGCTCCGATACGATTGCTTGGATGCGTTCCCCGCGATGGCTGAGCTGTTGCTCCAATGTCCCAATCGCCTTGGTCAGGTCCGCCAAATCCGCCTGGCGGGCGGTCCACTTGTCGCGCCGAGCGGTCAGCTGTGCCAGCATGGTATCGGGTCCGGTGCTCACGAGGTCATCGACGTGATAGGTGCGAACCATGGCCGCCAAAGTCTCCAAATCGGAGGCACGCTTGGATTGAAGTGTCTCCAGCTCTTGGTTCAACCGCTCGAGGAGCTGGTTGGCGGCGGTCTGCCGGTGGGTTGCTGTGAGGGTGGCGTTTTCCACTTGTGCAGCGGATTCTCGCGCCTTTTCCAACGCTTTGGCAGCATCGGCTCGTGCATTTTCTGCTGCCTCTGCCTGATTGAGGACTTGGCCGATTTGTTCCCGAGCGTCGGCGTTGTCGGCCCGCATCGATTCCAGGACCGGTCGCCACTGGCCATAGGGTGGCGCGGCGTGGGCGGCGATGCCGAGCTGCTCGCGATAGCCATCGAGTTTCTGCTGTGCCTGTTCGATATTCGCCTCCAGCTGTTTGCGCGAAATGCCCAGCTGTTCGCGATCTTTTACTGCTTGCGCCAATCGGACCTTAAGGGCGGACTCCGCATCGGCGGCTGATTTGAGGGCTTTTCGGGTATCCAGGAGGTGCAATCGGGTCTGATCGGGGCGTGGGATCTGCCCGTGTGCGAACGGGTGTTCGGTGGCGCCGCAGAGTGGGCATGGCCGACCGTCTTCCAACTGGTGCCGGGCTTCGGTCAGGTCTTGGATCGTTTGAAGGAGGGAGCATTCGGTCTCGAGATGGTCATGCTCCTTTTGCAGGCTGCTGAGGCGTGCGGATTCCTCGTCCAACCGCCGCTTCAGTTCGGTCTCGGTCCGTTGCAGCTCTGCCGCGCGTTCGTCCAACTCGCGGACGGACGGCCTCGATTGTTCGATGCTTGCTGCGGCCTCCAGTGCACGTACGATGACCTCCTTCTGTCGCAACAACTCTGACTGTTGCCCATACAGATCTTTGACGGATTTTCCGGCCAAGAGTTGGGTCAATGTCTCTTGTTGATGTTTGAGCAGCGCGGCTGCTTCATCCAACGAATGCTGGGTCTGTTTGCGGCGTGCGCTGATTTTCGCCAAGGCGTTTGAAGCCTCCGAAGCCTCGCGCTCGGCCTTCGTGATCTCGTTCTGATGGTTCGATTGCTGGGTGTTCAGACCGCGAATGGCATCGACACGCACTCGGATTTCGGAGAGCTTTTCGACGAGGTCTGCGTCGGCGCTGTTCTGGTTGATGACCCTTTGCAGCGATTCGGCGGCCTGTCTGTTGGACTCGAGTTGTGTTTGGTCTGCTGCTTGTTGGGCCAGGAGATGAGTGAGTTGCTCTTTTGGGAGGTTGATCGCGCGCTGGGCGGCGCTGATCGGTTGCTGCTTTTCGGCGAGCCTCAGGTCGAGGGCGCGGACCTGTTTCAGAACCGGCTGTGCCTCGCGCAGGCTGGTCTTAGTTCTCTCGAGTTCGGCAGCAGCGGTTTCCGCCTTGGACTTGGCCTCCTGGTCGGCGGCGACGAGTTTGGGCAGGTCCAGGCGGCAGGCGTTGAGGGCGTTGGTATCGGCCTCGTTTGCCCTGCGGAGGGCTGTCAGGCCGGCATACGCTCCTTCGAGTTCGAGGGCGAGTTGGGCCAGTTGCAGCCGTTGCTGATGGGGGCGGAATTCCTGGAGCCTGGTGTCGAGGGAACGGGCTTGTTCTTCAATGGCATTGAGTTCGGTGTGGAGTTGGGCTATCACCTCGAGCCATGCGATGGCCTGGGTCTGGTTCTGGATATCCTCGGCAAGCAGGTGGGCCGCTTGGGTCTGTTGGTCCAGTTGGGCTTGAATTCCCGCTTCTTCTTCGGGGTTGAGCGGCTGGATGCCTTTGAGCTCGGCCTGCAGGTTTTCCAGTGCCTTACGCTCCTCGGAGCGGCGTTCATGGACCCGGATGGAGATTTGGCTGTAGAGCTCGGTGCCAGTGATCTGTTCGAGGATGGGCGCGCGCGCATCCGGCTCGGCCTGGAGGAACGCGGCGAACCCGCCTTGGGCCAGGAGCATGGAGCGTGTGAACCGGTCGAAATCCATACCGGTCACGGTCTCGATCTGTTCGGCCACATTGCGCAGTTTGGTCTCCAGGACCTCGCCGGTTTCGGCGTTGACGATCTCGTGCTTCGGGGCTTGCAGCTCGCCATCGGACTTTTTTCGAGCGCGATGCTGTGCCCAGTGGCAGCGGAAGCGTCCGGCCTCGGTTTCGAGGGTGACCTCGGCAAAGCAGTTGCCGGTCTGCCGTGACATGATCTCGTTACCGGACTTATTGACGCGGTTGAGTCGCGGCGTCCGGCCGTAGAGCGCGAGGCAGAGCGCGTCGAGGATGGTGGATTTTCCGGCGCCGGTCGGACCCGTAATCGCGAAGATCCCTTCGGAGGTGAAGGCGGGGTGTGTGAAATCGATCCGCCACTCTCCGGTGAGCGAGTTGAGATTCTGGAAGCGCAGTTGAAGGATTTTCATAGGGAAACCGCGGAAGCCGCAGGGCGAATCAATCGATGGCCTCTTGCTGCCAGAGGTCGTGAACGGCTTGTTGGTACAAGAGCATCAGTTCGGGGCGTTGTGCTTCGGGGACCTGATGAGCGTCGAGGCAACGGAGGAAGACCTCTGTGGAGTCGAGATCGTCCAGGGTCTCCGTGGTGTCGCCTTGTTCGAGTGCCTGTTGGGTGCGGCGGAGGTTTCGGGTATTGAGGATTTCGAGCTTGGTATCGGCGACGAGTGTGTTGAGGCGGTCGTTCAGGTCGCCGATGAGGTCGTTCGCGTCGTAGACGACCTCGAGCCAGGCGATGGAGCCTTCAGCGGCGAGTTCTTTGATTCGATTTTCGATCTGGTCCCAGTCACCGGCGATACGTTCGAGCCGCTGAAAGGTCGGGATGGGGATTTGAGCGATATGCGGGGTGGTGGATTCGGGTTCGAAGCTGACGAGCACGACGCTCTTCTGCTGGTGTGCCTCGCCGAAGCTCATCGGGATGGGGGCACCGCTGTAGCGGATCCGATCGCTGCCGCCGACGATCTGGGGGACATGCAGGTGGCCGAGCGCGACATAGTCGAGGGCAGGCGGGAAGATGGCCGGGCCCACATGCGCCAGGGAGCCGACGTAGAGCTCGCGCACACCGTCACCTTGGACGGTCTTGCCGCCGGCGGCGAAGAGGTGGCCGGTAGCGACGATGGGGAGGTTTCGGTCGGCCTGGGCTCGGAGGTTTTCGGCGGCATCGGTGACTTGTTTGTAGTGATTGCGGATGCCATCCAGGAGGTTCTGTTCCTTATCCTGAATGGTTTCGCCCGGTTGTGCGCTGCGGACATCGCGGTCGCGGAGGAAGGGGACCGCGCAGACGATCAGTTCCGGAGTGCCGCCGGTGCCATGCAGCAGGAGGACCTCATCGGCCGGGTTGGAGCATGCGCTTCCGACGACGTGGACATTGAAAGCGCGGAGCAATTCCTTGGGCGCGTCGAGGAACGAGGGCGAATCGTGATTCCCGGCGACGATCACGGCGTGGCGGCATGGCGATGCCGCGAGGCCTCGGAGGAAACGGTAATAGAGCTGTTGCGCGCGTGTGCCGGGGGTGGTGGTATCGAAGACGTCGCCGGCGACGACGAGCACTTCGATCGCCTCGTCCTGGATGAGCCGGAGGAGCCAGTCGAGAAAGGCGGCGAACTCCTCGTACCGTCTGCGGGTAAAGAGTGCACGTCCGAGGTGCCAATCGGATGTATGCAGGATCTTCATGGATGAGTGGTGGAGCTGTACAACAGATCTGTCAAGCGGTTTGAAACTGTATACCGATTTCGGTTGGGAGAGGCAAGGCTGGAGGGGAGGTTCCGGCCTGGCGGCCGGAAGCCTGAGGCCTGCGGGCCTCAAGCGGGGTCGGAGGTCGGAGGGGGGAGGTCGACAAGGGTGAAAGGCTAGAGGCTGATTGGACTGCTGATGAGCCGGAGGGGGGACAGGGTGGACAGGGTGGACAGAGTGGACGTTGGATCGGGGAATAACCTCCATTATTGTGGCCAATAGGTTTGTGCGTACCCCCCTCGCGCCGCAGCACGCGAAGTCGTGCTGCGTGGCAGTTACCCGGTTTGAAGCTGTGCTGCTATTTCAGCTAAAACGTCTCGCGATACCCAGGGCCTACAATGATCAACCTCCGGTCATCAGCGTGCTCAACGTCCTCAATCACCCTGCCTCAGCTCGAGCCACAGCGGGCCTCCGACCTCCGACCTCGCGCGGGGGCAAAAGCCACCGCGCGCCGCGGCACGCGAAGTCGTGCTGCGCCCCTGCCCTTTTCAATATTCGTCTGTCACATTGTCATTAAGCTGAGTGGTTTCCCGAATTCTTGAGATAGAAGCGCATTGATTTTCACTTGTGATCGTGTCATGAAAACCGTTCAGATTTTCTGTGACGCGATCAAACCTTCACACGGTATAGGGTGTATCATGACGGACAGGACAGGGGCAGAATGGGGCTGGGGCGCCTCGAACCTCAGGAACACGGCCATGGTGTTGGTTCTCTTCTCCCTCCTGCTGGCCGGCTGCGGCCGGAGCGGGGAACAGGGCGCAGGGCCGGGGGGGCCATCGGAGGCAGGGCCGATACCGGTGGAGGGAGTTTCGATCGTGCGCGGGCCGATCGAGGACATTCGGGTCTTCAGCGGGACGCTGGAGGCGCCGACCCGATTTGTGGTTGCGCCGAAGACCTCCGGACGTGTGGTCCGGCTGCACGTCGATGTGTCGGATGTCGTACATCGCGGGCAAGTCATTGCGGAGCTGGACGATGATGAGTACCAACAAGCTGTAGCCCAGGCTCGAGCGGACGTCCAGGTGGCGGAAGCGAATCGCGCGGAGGCGGAGAGTGCCTTGGAGATTGCGATCCGGAAGTTGGAACGGTCGCAGACGTTGCAGGAGCGTGGGGTAGCATCGGAGGCGAACCTCGATTCCGCGCGTGCTGAGCATCTGGCTGCGCAGGCGGCCTTGCAGGTCGCCGAGGCACGGGTGATCCGCGATCAGGCGGCGTTGGCGGCTGCGGAGATTCGTTTGGGCTACACGTCGATCACGGCCGATTGGAACGAGGGTGACGACGAGCGTGTTGTTGGAGAGCGGTTTGTGGAGGAGGGCGACACGGTCTCTGCGAATTCCCCCCTCATTTCGATCATCGAGCTCGATCCGGTCCGCGCGGTGGTCTTTGTGACAGAACGTGATTACGGCCGGCTGGTCATCGGTCAGGAAGCTGAGCTGACAACGGACGCCTGGCCTCGCCAGGCTTTCCCGGGAAAGATCGCCCGTGTGGCGCCGGTCTTTACGGAGACGACGCGTCAGGCGCGGGTGGAGATCATGGTCGACAATCCGGAGCACCGCCTCAAACCGGGGATGTTCGCGCTGGTTTCCATCGTGCTCGACCGGGCGGATGAGGCGGTGTTGGTGCCTGAGTCCGCGCTGACCAAGCGTGGTGAGGAGACCGGGGTCTTTGTGATCGCCGAGGGTGACACGGTTGTATGGCGTCCTGTCGAAGTTGGGATCCGCCATCAGGGCATGGTTCAGATCTCGGGAGAGGGCTTGACCGGGTCGGTGGTCACTCTAGGCCAGCAGTTCCTCGATGACGGTTCAGCCGTCATCCTGGGTGGGAAGGTATCTGCACAGGACGATGCGTCATGAGTTTATCTTCCTTCAGTGTACGGAAACCGATCTTCACCACGATGGTCACCCTGATCGTGGTGATCCTGGGTGCGGTCTCCCTGAGTCGCATTCGCATTGACATGCTGCCCGCGATTGAACTGCCATCGACTTCGGTGGTGACGGGGTACGAGGGTGCGAGTCCTGAGGTGATCGAGCGGCTGATCACCCAGCCGTTGGAGGAGATTGTAGCAACGGTGCCCGGTGTGGAGGAGATCACCTCCCGTTCGATCGAGGGCTCCAGTCGCCTGAATGTGCGATTCGTTTGGGGTACGGACATCAATACGGCGGCGATTGATCTGCAAGCGAAGATTGAGGACGAGATCAACGAGCTGCCGGACGACATCGTGCGGCCGCGGGTGAGCAAGTTCGACATCGACAGCATCCCGGTCATCATCCTGGGGATATCGAGCAAGCTCGACCCGGTTGAGTTGACCGACCTGATAGAGAATCAGGTACGCTATCGGTTCGCGCGACTCCCGGGGGTTGCCCAGGTCGACATCTGGGGCGGGTTCAATCGGGAGATTCGGATCGCGCTGCATCCCGAACGGATCAAGGCGTTGGGTCTTCCGCTCGATCAGGTCACCCGCGCCATTCGTGATGCAAACCTCGATCTTCCGGCCGGCAAGCTGGAAGAGGGGCGTTACGAGGTCACCCTGCGTGCGCCAGCGGAGTTTAAGTCGCTGGACGACATCCTCAACACCGTGGTCACACAGCGCAACGGCACCGTGATCCGGCTGGCCCAGATCGCGGATGTCTTGGATACGTTCCAGCGCAGGACGCGCATGGTTCGGATCAACGGCGAACAGGGATTGCGAGCCGGAATCCGGAAGCAGGCCGATGCGAACACCGTGGAGGTCGCGCGCCTGGTCCTCGAACAGATCGAGGAGGTGAATCGCGACTTCCCACAAATCAAAGTCATCCCGGTGGTCAATCAGGGCAATTTCATCGAGCGCTCGATCAACAACGTTGCGCAATCGGTTCTCTACGGCGGTGTGCTTTCGATCTTTGTGCTGCTCTTCTTTTTGCGAAATGTCCGAAGCACCGTTGTGATCTCGCTCTCGATCCCGATCTCGGTGATCGCCACGTTCGCGCTCATCTATTTCGGTGGATTCACCATCAACATGATGTCGCTTGGTGGACTGGCGCTCGGGGTGGGCATGATGGTGGACAGCTCCGTGGTCGTTCTGGAGAACATCTTCCGGCATCATGAGGAGGAGGGCGAGCCGGTTGTCGAGGCAGCGGTCAAGGGCTCGCATGAGGTTGCGGCTGCGATCGTGGCCAGCACGCTGACGACCCTGGTGGTCTTCCTCCCGTTGGTCTTTGTGCGTGGGGTGTCGGGATTGCTCTATCGCGAATTGGCGTATGTGATCATCTTCTCGCTGGTCTGCTCCCTGCTTGTGGCCTTGAGTCTGGTGCCGATGCTGGCTTCCAAGCTGTTGCGTGCGCGCGACGAGCATTTGCCGAGGCACTCGCGTTGGCTGCAGGGGTTGCTGAACATGTCCGAGCGCAGCTTGAACAGGATGGATCTTGCGTACGCCAATCTGATCCGATCAGCGCTGCGGCATCGGCTCGTGACGGTTGGTTTGGCTGTGCTCATGTTGGTTGGCAGTCTTCTGCTCTTTCCCTATATCGGCAGCGAGTTCATGCCACCGAGCGATGAGGGCGAGGTCTCGATCTCGGGCGAGATGGAGATTGGTACCCGCATCGATTTGGTGGACGAACAGACGCGCAAGATGGAGGAACTCGTCTTCCCGGCGGTGCCGGAGATGGTGAGTTCGGCGGTCAGCGTCAGCGGAGTGAGTTGGAGTGCGGAGTCGTCTTCGCGGGGGGAGATCCGCATGTCGCTGGTTCCAGCCGCGCAGCGCAAGCGTTCGAATGTCGAGGTTGCGGACGACCTGCGTGCACGCTTGAGCGGGGCGATTCCGGGAATGGAGATCCGCACACGAGCTCCGCAGGGGCAGTTTATTCTGAATCGCCTGATCGGGGCGGACGAGGGCGTTCAGGTTGAGATTCGCGGTTTCGACCTCGACATCCTTGATTCGTTGGCGCGCCAAGCCGCGGTATTGATCAAGGACGTACCAGGGATCACCGATGTCGATCTGAGTCGAGACGAAGGAATTCCGCAGCAGGAGGTCAAGGTCAATCGCGAGAAGATTGCCGACCTGGGCCTCACGGTTCGGGACGTTTCCGAGGCGATTCAGACTGCGGTGGCCGGGGCCCGTGCAGGCGATTATCGGGTGGACGGGCATTCCTATCGAATTCTCGTGCAATTGAAAGATGCTGAGAAGCGATCCATACAGGAGATTCTGGATCTGACCCTGACCACACCCTCGGGCGAGATGGTCGCCCTGCGCAATCTCGTTGAAGTTGAATCCGGCCGGGGCCCCATCGTGATCGAGCGCAAGGAGCAACAGCGCCAGGTCTATTTGAATGCGAATGTGACGGGGCGCGACCTTGGATCGGTTGCGGAGGACGTGCAGGAGATGCTCGATGGGATTGCGCGTCCGACCGGATATGACCTGATGGTGGGCGGCAACTACGAGGAGCAGCAGAAATCGTTCCGCGACCTGCTCGTCTCCCTCGGGCTCGCGCTGGTCTTCGTCTACATGGTCCTGGCCTGCCAGTACGAATCCCTGCGCAACCCGCTGGTTGTGATGATATCCGTACCGTTCGCCACGATCGGTGTCTTGCTGATCCTGTTCCTGACCGGGACGACCTTCAATCTGCAGTCCTACATTGGCTGCATCATGCTGGGTGGGATCGTAGTGAACAACGCCATTCTCCTGGTCGATCAGGCGGGACAGTTGAATCAGGCGGGGATGCCTGTCGCCGACGCGGTAGCGGAAGCGGGCAGGCGGCGGTTGCGTCCGATCCTGATGACCACCCTGACCACGATCCTGGCCTTAGTCCCGCTCGCCTTTGGTATCGGTGAGGGCGCGGATGCACAGGCGCCGCTGGCACGGGTCGTGGTGGGCGGTCTGACCGGATCCACGCTGATCACGCTCGTACTTGTTCCCGTCGTTTACTCACTCTTCCATTATCAGCGCGAAAGGCGGAATCCGTGAGGCTGCATCCACTCTCAATGTATCTGCTGCTATCGTCGATGCTGCCGCTGTTCCTCTTCGGCTGTGCCACCGGCGGAGTACAACCTATTCCTGAATCAGGCTCACTGCCGGCGACTGCCTCGGCAACCGCACAGGCTGCCACGAGCTCGGCCTCCGGGGCCGGCCTGCCCGACCTCGAAACGGTGTCCGAGCTGGAGTTGTCGCTTGAGGAATCCATCCTGCTGATGCTCCAAAACAATCGCGGCCTGGCGATTGAACAGCTCAATCCGGTGATCGCCGGGGCGTATGCCCAGATCGAGCGCGGACGGTTTGACCCTGAACTCTTCGCCTCCTGGCAACAGGACGAGGAGCAATCGAGCGAGGTCTCACGCTCCACAGAGGATGTGTTCAGCGTGAAAGGCACCGATGAGCGCGCCTCTGTCGGCCTGCGCAAGGAGTTTGCCTCAGGAACCGATGTCGAGGCGGATATTGCACACCAGCGGAGCATCTCCTCGCGTACGCCTGAACAGCAGGAGGCGCGTCTTGGTTTATCGGTCACACAGTCCCTGCTCCGCGGGTTCGGTCCGGGCGTCAACCTGATTTCCGTGCGTCAGGCCGAATTGGAGGTGGAGGCCTCGACCTACGAGTTGCGCGGTTATACCGAAGCGCTCATGGCCGAGTGCGAGATCGCGTACTGGCGTTACGTCCTGGCACGGGAGGAGATTGCGATCTTCGAGCGGTCGCTCGAGGTGGCGATCCGCCAGCGCGACGACATCGTCGAGCAGATCGAGGTCGGCGCGCTCGCGGAGAACGATGCCGCCGCCGCCCGTGCGGAGGTCGCCCGCCGGGAGCAGGATCTG
This sequence comes from uncultured Verrucomicrobiota bacterium, assembly GCA_937875495.1. Taxonomy (GTDB): domain Bacteria; phylum Verrucomicrobiota; class CALLYA01; order CALLYA01; family CALLYA01; genus CALLYA01. The sequence continues at coordinate 1,791 of CALLYA010000162.1, read as the reverse complement.
ATCGAAGCGCAGAGCAATCTCGAGAACCGCAGACTACGGCTCCTGCGCCTCATCGACCCGAATGCCCTGCACCGGTCGGACCTCGAGTTGACCACAGCATCCTCGCCCCACAGAGAGGCGTTGCCGATTGAAGACATTGCCGATCGAGTGGCCCTCGCAGCGCGGATGCGGCCTGACCTGAACGAGGCGCGGCTGCGCCACGAACAGAACCGGTTGGAGACGGTGCGGACCCGCAACGGGCTGCTGCCGAGGCTCGATCTCTTTATCGATCTGGGCAAGACCGGATATGCGGACGCCTTCACCGATTCCTTCCAAAACCTGGAGGATGATACTTACGAGGTGACCGGCGGGATCCGGCTCAGCCACTACCTTGGCAACCGGGCGGCACGTGGACGCGATCTCGCTGCGCGTGAGGATTGGGAGCAATCGCGGCTTTCGATTGAGAACTTGGAGGATTTGGTCCGTCTGGATGTGCATCTGGCGATCAACGAGGTGGAGCGCTATCGGCGCCAGATCACTGCGAGCGCGGTCACGCGCGCCTTTCAGGAGCAATCGCTGCAAGCGGAAGAGGAGCGGTTCAATGTTGGTGCCGGGACGGCGCTGCTTGTCGCACAGGCCCAGCGCGACCTCCTGGCCAGTCAGATTGCCGAGATCGACGCGATCGTGCAATACCGTATTGCCTTGGTCGATCTTTTCCTCGCGGAGGGCAGCCTCCTGGAGCGGCGTGGGATTTCCCTTGGCAATTGAGTCCCGCTGTCTATGCTGAAGGTCACGTTGGGGCAACGAGTGACTGGGAGGCGTTATGGATGGCTTGGATGTCGGAAACGGAGTGATGGACCCCCGCATGCACAAGGGCTTGAGGCGGTTGATCTTCTTTTCACAGCTGCTGTTTTGGGGGTGGATCGTTCTCCCGCTTGTCGCGGGGGCGGAGGACGGGCTGGCTGCGCGCTACCCCGGCGACGTTGGACTTGCAAGCGACCCGGCGGTCCTCTTCTACGACGGGTTTGAGTCGGGCGATCTCTCCGCATGGGACGAGGACCAGGCCGGTGGTGATACGACGCGTGTGGCCGTGGTGGAGGGGAAGGACGCCGTATTATTTGGGCGGTATGCCTGCCGCATGACTGCCACACGCGGAAAGAACGATGGTGGTGGCCTGATCAAGTGGCTGCCTTCCGGGCAGGACCATCTGCACGCGCGGTTTTACGTCAAGTTCGCCGAGGATGCCGGTTATGTTCACCACTTCGTGCATATCAATGGCGAGGCCCGGCGCTGGGGAAGTTTCGGGAAGGCGGGGCTGCAGCCGAAGGGCGACGATTTTTTCACGACCGGCATTGAGCCATGGTTCGACTGGGGCAAGAATCCACCCCCGGGGCGTTGGAATTTCTATACCTACTGGCCTGATATGAAGCCGGCTCCGGACGGCAAGTACTGGGGCAACAGTTTCCACCCCGAAGGCGGGGTGATCCCGCGCGGCGAGTGGATTTGTATGGAGGTCCGGATCGATCTCAACACGCCCGGCCAGGCCGATGGCGTGCAGACTCTCTGGCAGGATGGCAAACAGATCGGTCGCTTCACCGGGTTTCGCTGGCGTACGACCGAGACGCTCAAGGCGAACGTCTTCTGGCTGATGAGCTACGTCACCGAGCGCGCGTTCGGACATACCGATCAGCATGCGGAGCAGCACGGGGTGAAGGCCAACACCCGCTCGCATACGGTCTGGTTCGATTCCGTGGTCGTGGCAACGGACTACATCGGCCCCGTAATAAAGGTGGGAAGTTAGGGTCGGAAGAT
>CALLYA010000161.1 GCA_937875495.1 uncultured Verrucomicrobiota bacterium | reverse complement strand
AACCTGCCGATGGTGGAGGGCGCGCTGAGCCGGCTTGGGCTGCGTCCGGAAGAGGTTGCCATGGTAGGGGATCGGCTTTATACCGATATGGCGATGGCGCGCGTTGGCGGACTGACCGGCGTTTTGGTATTGAGCGGCGAGACGACCTTGGCGATGTTGGAAGCCGCACCGGCGGCGCAGCGGCCTGATCTGGTACTGGACGGGGTCTGTTCGGTTCGGTTTTGATGCTGTAGGTGAAGCGGGATGATGTGATCTGATGCGGTCCGGATGGCGGACAAGGAGGCTTTTGTGAAATCCTACCAAGCGTTTTTTTGTTCCCACACCCATTGGGACCGTGAGTGGTATGGCACATTGCAGCAGTTTCGGCTGCGGCTGGTCCAGCTGGTGGACAACCTGCTCGACCTGTTGGAGCGCGATCCTGAGTATCATTGCTTCAACCTGGACGGTCAGACGATTGTGCTGGAGGACTATTTAGAGATCCGCCCGGAGCGCGAGCCGCTGTTGCGGCGCTTTATTGAACAGGGACGGATTGTGGTGGGTCCGTGGTACATCCTGCCGGACGAATTCATTGTCGGCGGTGAGGCGACGATCCGGAACCTGGCCAAGGGGATGCGGCTGGCGGAGAGCTATGGCGCCTGCTCGCGGGTCGGGTATCTCCCGGATATGTTCGGGCATATCTCGCAGATGCCGCAGATATTTCGGGGACTGGGAATCGACAACGCGTTGGTCTGGCGCGGGCTGACGGGTCCCGATTTGAAGAGCGAGTTCCGGTGGCGCTCGCCGGACGGCTCGGAGGTCTTGGCGCTACGGATCCCGGAGTATTCGGGCTACTGCAACGCGGCCTTTTTCTGGGCTTCGCTGCCGGAGAAGACGCGCGAGCGTCTGGGACTGGACCTGGAACCGTTCGAGGTCATAGCGGATGATGTCGAGTTGGTACTGGACGCCCTGACCGACATCTTGGCCCTATCGAAGGAGCACACCCAGGCGGGTCAGCTCTTGATGTTGAACGGTGTGGATCACATGTTTCCGCAACCGACGATCCCGGAGATTTTACGGCGGGCGGCGGAGCGGTTTCCGGACACGGAGTTTTTCCATGCCTCGCTCGACGAGTATGTCGAAGCGGTGCGTGTCGCGACCGAGGGGCAGGAGTTGCAGACGCGTGTCGGCGAGTTGAAGGACACCGGCTGGCATCGGGGTGGAAACATTGTATTGCCGAACATCCTCTCCTCGCGGGTGTATCAGAAGCTGGAGAACGCGACCTGCCAGAACCTGCTTGCGCACTGGGCGGAGCCGACGGGACTGATGTCCGATTTGATGGGTGGGCGTTCGTTCCATGCCTTTATCGAGAAGGGCTGGGAATGGCTGATCCAGAATCATCCGCACGACAGCATCGGCGGGTGCAGTGCGGATCCTGTGCACGACCAGATGGACGCGCGCTTTGAGTGGGCGCACGAGCTGGCGGCGGAGTCGACGGCGAACCACATGTGGGACATCGCGCAATCGATTACGCCGGACGCGGTGGGTGCGGAAGAGCAGATGGCGGTACTGTTCAATCCGCTACCGTGGGCACGGGCGGGGCATGCGACGGTTTGTCTGAAGCTGCCGGACGGCTATCTGCGCAAGCTGAAGCTGGCTGGGTTTGAGTTCACGCCGCAGAACCTGCCGTACGCGCTGCGCCAATTGCGATTGACCGACGCGTCCGGCCGGGCGGTCCCGCACCAGGTGGAGCGGGTTGAGTACGACACGGAGTGTCACAGTTTCCTCCCGCGGTTTGTCGCGACGGAGACGGTGGCGCGGGTATGGGTCAATCTGCCGTTGGATCTGGTTCCGCCTCTGGGCTACAAGGCGTTGCGCGTGGCGCCGGATCCGGTCAAGAAGCTAGAGTTCGGCTCGCTGGTGACGGGGCATCAGACCCTGGAGAACGAGTATTTGCGGGTGAGCGTGCGTGACAACGGCGCGTTGGACATTCTTGACAAGCGCACCGGCAAGGAGTGGTGCAACCAGCTGTTGTACGAGGACGGCGGTGACAATGGCGACGGCTACAACTACTCGCCGCCGCGGTTCAATCAGGTGTACGGCTCGGGCGCGGCGGAGTGCACGGTCGCGCTGGTGTCGGACGGTCCTGTGAGTGGTGCGTATGAGATCACGCACAGCTGGGACTTACCGATCGGCCTGGACGAATCGCGCCAGTGCCGGAGTGGCGAGCGCGCGCCGCTGCGGATCACGACGAGGGTGGAGCTCGGGCAGCACGACGAGGTGATCCGCTGCAGTGTCAGGCTCCGCAACACGCATCGCAATCATCGGCTGCGCCTGCTCTTCCCGACGGCGTTGCAGACCAACGACTGTTTTGCGGACGGTCAGTTCGACCTCATTCGCCGGCCGATCCGGATCCCGCAGCCGCCGCGTGAGGTATGGATTGAGGATCAGCCTCGGCAGTATCCGGTGCAGACCTTCTGTGGGCTCTCGGACGGCAAGGAAGGGTTGGCGGTCTTTCTGCATGGGCTGCACGAGTTCGAGGTGATCGACCGGCCCGATCGGAGCCTGGCTGTGACCCTATTGCGTGCGGTCGAGTTTTTGGGTGCGGGCGGGGATCTGAACACGATTCGTGGTGGAGCGGGGCCGATGATCCGGACCCCGGGTGGGCAGTGCCTGCGTGAGCTCGAGTACCGGTTTGCGATCTGTCCGTTTCAGGGGACACCGGAGGCGGCGCGAGTGCCGCGCAAGGCGATGGACTGGCAGGTGGGCGCCCAGGCGTTCGTCTCCTGTCCCGGCCGTGGTGCGGCGCCGGCGGAGCGCTCCTTCTTCGAGCTTACGGGTGACCCCTCGATCCTGGTCTCGGCGGTCAAACGAAGTGCGGTGCGGGAGGACCAGTGGGTGCTCCGCCTCTGGAATTGCTCCGACCGGCCGGTCGTGGGGAGTCTGGAGCTGCGTGTCGGGTGTGCCGGCGGCTGGTGGGTGGATCTCTTGGACCAGCCGCAGTCGGAGGCGCGTTGCGACGGCAACCGGATCACCCTGGAGCTTGGTGCTAAGGCGATCCGGTCGCTTGCGTTGCAGCTGAAGCCCGACGTTGTGGACAGCGACTGAGCGCTCTGCTCTGCTGCTGACGCCGGGAGCGTGGCTGATTATAGGACGATCTTCTCTTGCTCGGAATCGAAGGTGGCCATCTTGCGGGCGAGGAAGCCTTCCATCCCCATGCAGAGGGCGGTCTGGACGTGGTAGCCGAACTCCACGTCGCTGACCGGTTTCTCGCGCGACTCGACGCAATCGAGGAAGTTCAGCCAGTGTTCGCGGGTACTGTCGGGCTGTTCGCCGAGGATGACCTGTTCCTGCTTGTTTCGGTCCTGCGGGATGATACGGATGCTATCGCAGCCGCGTTCCCAGACGACATTGGTGAACTCGATGGCGCCCTCGTCGCCGCGAATGACCGGTTCGGTCAGGAAGTCGTTGGCGAGGGTGCAGACCAGGACGACGGAGAGGCCTTGTGGGTAGTCGAGGCACATATTGAAGGTATCGGGCACTTCGCGGCCGTAGTCGTCGTACTTAAAGATCCCGCCGGAGGTAGCGACCAGGGATGGGAAGGTCAGGCCGAGCATGCTGACAAAGGGTGTGAATACGTGTGGGAAGAGGTCGGTGCATGGGCCGCCGGCGTAATCGAGGAACATGCGCCAGCTGAAGAAGCGTTCGACGGAGAAAGGCACCTTGGGCGCGTCTCCGAGGAAGCCTTCCCAGTCGAGGTCGGGTCCTGGCTTCGCGTTCGGATCGGGAATCGGCATACGCTCGCCCCAGTCGCCGTAGCGGTAGAAGCCGGCCTGAATAAGCTGGGGTTTACCGATGGCGCCGGACTGGATAATCTCCTTCACTTTCGTCCAGAAGCTGCTGGAGTTGCCCTGATTGCCGATCTGAACCACGCGTTTCAGCCGCTGGTTTTCCAGGTAGAACTCCTTAGCGGCCTCGAACTGGGTCCAGTGGCCCATCGGCTTCTCGCAGTAGACGTCCTTACCGGCGCGGATGGCGTCCATGGCTTGAGGGATGTGAAGTCGGTCCGGGCTGGCGATGCAGACCACATCGACGGCGGAATCGGCGAGGAGTTCGGTGTGGTGCTCGTAGGCCTTGGCGCCGGTATGTTCGGCGGCGGCGTTGCGGCGGGGACCGTAGGCGTCATTGACGGCGACGATCTTTAGAGGGCGGCCGTTGTTGATCAGGCCTTGGACGGTGCCGACGTGGTTGGAGCCACGGCCGCCGACACCGACGAAGCCGACACCGATGCGGGAGTTGGCGCCGAGGACACCGCCCTGTGCGAAGATGGCGGGGGTATTCGCGGCGGTCAGGCCGATGGCGCCGAGGGCGGCGGTCTTGAGAAATTCGCGACGGGAGGCGGGTGTGTGGGTGGCTGTCGATTCGGTACTGGCTGATTGGGTCATAGTGGTCTCCTGACGGGATCGGTTGTTCTAGAGGGGGCGCAACAGGCTTGTTGTAGGGGGGGGGCGTTGTGCGGGAGAGCTGGTTATTGTTGGGCGGCTGCCCAGGATTGGTAGGTCTGTTCGATGACCTCGGCATTGGGATGTCCGTCCCAGACGGCGACTCCGTAGACGAGCCGGAGTGGGGCGGCAGCGGTCAGCTCCATCGTTTCCTTCCACAGGTTGAGGGTGGCCGCCTGGTAGGCGAACGGGGTGCTCATGATGAAGATCCCGGCCGGGTGGCGGGGATTGGATGGGTGGTCGAAGAGGGCGACGGTGACGGGGTTGTTGTCGAGGTTGGCGTGGTAGGCGGACCAAGGGACCGGCACGACGTACTCGTCGCCACGGACGTTTTCACCGGTGATGCCGGAGCGATTGAAGTGAGTGCCGTCGGCGTCCATCGATTTCTGGAAGCGGAGGCCGAGGCCGAAGTAATGGCTGCCCCAGAGGCGGGTTTTCTCATGGTCGCTACCGGGCTGGAGTTGACTGACCCAGGTGAGGAGTGTCGGTTCGGTCGGCTTGGCTTCCCGAAGGGCGATGGTGCGGTTTTCGACGATGAGCGGTTGATCGGACTCTGCGGGGCACCAGTGAAGAGTGGAGGTGAACCCGTTCTCGGAGAGAGCGCCCTGGGTCTTTAGGAACGTAGAACGGATGGTTTGATGCAGCTGTCGGCCGCAACCTTCGGTTTCCGCCCAGAAGTCGACGTCCTCGTCGGCGCCGACGCCGAACATCACGCCGTGGTGGTGCGGATGATCGTCGGGTGCGTCGCGCAGGATATTGAGTCCGGATGGTGTGCGCAGCTCCAGGACGTATGGCTTAACAGCGTCTTCGGGGAAGACGTAGGTCATGGTCGCCTCCGCCTGATCGGGTGTCTGAATCAGGACGCGATTGGGCTGGATCACGACGGGTGGGCCGGCGGTGAGGTGGTGGGCTGGACCGAGGCAGAGGGTGAGGAGGCAGCTGGTGAGGAGCAGGGCGGCGTGGCCGGGCCCTCGGTGGGACGAGCGAGTGGGGATCATATCTGAGGTTCTCCAGTGGGATTGGTCGATGCGTGGGTTTGTGTCGAGGCGATGATCGTCAGCCTGGTATGCGGCATCAGGCGATAGCCGGCATTCAGTTTGGACTTTGTTCTCATCGGTGTCGGGATCGGGATTGGGTTCGGGATCGGGATTGGGTTCGGGAGCGAAGATGCCTTCCAACCGGGGCATGACATAGGGAGGTGGGGAGAGAATAATCCTGTTGGCGGGTTTGGGTCAATGACCTGATTTTGGTGGTGACTCGGGCGACTTGGTTGAGGCATTTAGGGAGAAACAGAAGGAGGAGGAGCGCATGAGGTTTGTGACGTATCGCAGGCATGGGCAGGAGGCCGTGGGGTGTTTCCAGGGCGAGGGGATTGTCGCGTTGAAGAAGGCGGCGCAGGCGTTTGAGGACCGGTTGCCGAGGATGCTGCCACGGGTGGAGGTGGCGGAGTGGTTGGGCTCGTTGCGGAGCCTGGTTGCGGCGGGGGAGTCGGGACTGGAGATCAGTCGCCTGTTGCATGCGATCCCGCAGGCGGAGTTGATGGGGGTGGGTGCCTATTGGGAAATGGGCGAGGTTGAGCTGTGTGCGCCGATCCCGGATCCGGGCAAGATCGTCTGTATGGGTCAGAACTACATCGACCATTGTCTCGAGCAAGGGGTAGAGCCTCCGGACCGGCCGGTGATCTTCGCGAAGTTCAACAACACGGTGCATCCGCCGGAGGTGCCGGTGCGGATTCCGCTTGGCAGTAGCGCGGTCGATTTCGAGGCGGAGCTTGCCTTTGTGATCGGAAAGCGTGCATCGCGGGTGCCGGCTGAGGAGGCGAACGCGTTCATTGCGGGGAACATGCCGTTCAACGACGTGACGACGGCCAGTGGGTTCGCGGGAAGTCGTGCGACACGTTTGCGCCGATGGGTCCCTGGCTGACGACGCCGGACGAGGTGGGGGATCCGCACGATCTGGGCATACAATTTCGGCTGAATGGTGAGGTGATGCAGGACTCGCGCACCAGCAACCTGATTTTCAGGATTCCCCAGATCGTGGAGTTTCTGACGCGCAGCATGACCTTGGAGCCGGGGGATGTGGTTACGACCGGGACTCCGCCGGGAGTGGGGGCGTTTCGCAAGCCGCCGGTCTATTTGAAGCCGGGGGACCTTATGGAAGTGGAGATCGAGGGGCTTGGGGTATTGCGCAACGCAATTGTGTGATGGTGATGGCCGGTTCCTGATGATTGCCCTCTCGCTGGAGGCCGTCCGAAAAGGTCATGGCGAAGCAAGATCGGGGTCGGGGTCGCTATCGGTCTCGGTATCGAAAAGACGTGGGATGGGATTCAGACATGGGAAACCGGGTATCGCTGTTCGGTGCTGACACAACTCGGAAGCAAAGGTTGAGCGGTCCATGAGGGCCAGGTGCCAACCGGAACAGGGATCGATACCGATCCCGATTCCGACCCCGATTCAGACAATGATCTGGCTGATCGGCAACCATTGCCTGGAGGCGACGCCTGAAGGATCGCGCCTTTTCGGTTGCCCTCTAGCTGGAGGCCGTCCGAAAACCCCATGGGTCCACAACGAAAGGTCTCCGGGTCCGGATGGGGAGGACTCCCGCAGAGATCGCAGAGGGCGCGGAGGATTATTCGGA
>CALLYA010000160.1 GCA_937875495.1 uncultured Verrucomicrobiota bacterium | reverse complement strand
GGTGCAGCCCAAGCCGAGTGGTTCCGCTTCACCGCACCGCCGGGCCTGCAGTCGATGCGGCTGGAAGCCATGGGCGCGGTGGAGGCATGGGCGGACGGCACCCCCATGCGCGCAGGTGAGAACGGCCTATTTGCGGCGGCCACACCGCTGCCGCACGCCGCGAAGGTCGCGCTCAGGATCGAACCCGCCGTTGGGTTTACCGGCGGCGCGGTCATCCCGGAGCCGATCCGCATCGCCTGCGGTCCGGGAAAGGCCACCCTCGGCGACTGGTCCCAGCAAGGCGTGCTGGAGAACTACTCCGGCGGCGCATGGTACCGCACAACCGTGCATCTCACCGCCGCTCAGGCCGCGGCAGAGGTCGCCATCGACCTTGGCAATGTCGTCGCCACCGCGGAGGTCAGGGTCAATGGCCAACCCGCCGGCACACGCGTCGCGCCGCCGTGGCGTGTCGATCTCTCAGGCCGACTCGAGCCAGGCGCGAATCGGATCGAGGTCCTTGTCTATAACACGCTCGCGAACCATTATCGTACCATACCGACCCGGTACCGCGGCCAGCTGACCTCCGGCCTGCTGGGGCCCGTGCTGCTCAGGGTCCGCCATGTCGGTGAACCCCTTCTGACAAGCCAATCCCAAAACTAGGATGCCCGAGATGAAGCTATCCCACCCCTGGTTCCATCTGCTTCGATTGTCGCTTCTGCTGTTGCTGGCCACCGCGGTTCGGCCAACCCCTGTCCACGCGGCGGCCCCGCCCGAAACACCGGCCAACCTGTATGCGCCCTACCCTCCGGTCGTCACCCCGGCCGAGGGCATCTCCTGGCCGCAGGGCCAGGCACTGCCGATCTTCGCCACCCCGGCCGACACCCTCGACACCCTCGATGTCCAAGGCCTCACCACCGAGGAGCAGGTCACCTTTTCCGCGCTGCAAGGGCAGGTCAACCGGTCCCGTCCGCGCATTCTCCTGATCGACAGCCGGACCGATGAAGGCCGCGATACTTGGGCCGAGACGCCCACGCTCGGACTCGGCGAGCGCCGCGTTTTCTCGCGCGAAGACCGGTATCAGCTGCTGGCGAAATACGCCACCGAGGTCGCCGGCCTCGTGCTCTATGACACACGATTGAGTCCGCACTACCAAAACCTTGCGGGGACAGTCGCCGGGATCCGCAAGGCTCTCCCGGTCACGCGTGCCGTGCGGGCGCAGCTGCTCGAGCATGCAATCGATCTGCCGGTCCTCGAAGATCTCACCACGCTCCAGCTGACGACTCCGATCGAGATCTACGAGCATCTGCACGCACACTACTGGCCTGCGTGTGAGAAGCGGCTCATCATCAGCTCGCGCCCCGACCGACGTGGCGGCGACCATCACCATACCCGCGACCTGGCCGCCGCCGTCGGTGCCGCGGTCGTCTGGCTCGACAACCGGATCCCGGAGGAGCGCGCGGTCATGCGCAAGTTCTTCGGCGATATGAAGGCAGGCGAGGCGATCGCCCTGGGCTGGTACACCACGGAACGTTCCGGCATCACCACCGCCTCGGAGTTCGGGATCGGCACCCTCCCCGCCGATCACTTCATCAGTGCCACCGTGCACTCCGGCGTCGACCACACCATCCGCATCCCAGCCGTCCCCAAGAAGCCGGCACTCCAAAACAAGGCCTACATCGCGATCTTCGTCAGCGACGGTGACAACATCCAGTACACCCAGCGGGCAATGCGCAAGCTCTGGGATGCCTCGGCCGCCATCCGCGGCGCCGTCCCGATCAGCTGGACGATCGCACCCGGCCTCGTCGATATCGCACCCGGGATCCTGAACTACTACTACGACACCGCCACCCCGAACGATTGCTTCGTCACCGGCCCCTCCGGGATGGGGTATGCCATGCCGTTCAATACCCTCACAGAGCCGGGCGCCCCGGTCGGTCTCTATCTCGAGGACGAATCGCGGATGGAGGGATACGCCCGCCTCACAGAGACCTACCTGCAGCGCTCCGGCCTGCGCATCGTGACCGTGTGGGATCAGCTGACCCCGATGCAGCGCGCCGTCTATACCCGCGTATGCCGAACCCTGTATGGAGTCACGGTCCAGAATTTCAAGGACGTGCCCTCCGTACAGAGCAGCATCGAAGAAGGGCGCCTGCGCTTTGAAAAACTCATCATCCCCTACGTCGGCACCTACGAGCACATCCAACGCTCGATCCGCGGTGAGCTCCGCCGGTGGGACCGCCAATCGCCCCTCTTCCTGGCCTACCAGGGCAGCGTCTGGGAGGAGCTGAAGCCGGCCCGGATCGTGGAGCTCGAGCGGAGCCTCACGGAGGCATTCCCAGGCCTCGTCGAGTTCGTCAGGGCGGACCACTATTTCAACCTCTTCAACGAGGCGCACGACCTGCCGTTCAATCTCGCCATGGCAGCCACCACCGGCGCGGTGGGCGGTGCCACCGCCGCACCGGCCAATGCGGCAATCGACGGCACGCCCTCTACGCTATGGTCACACAAGGGCCCCAAGGCCGAGCAGTGGCTGCAACTCGATCTCGGTGCGACGTACCCCATTCGGCGTTGCGTCATCCGCCACGCGGGCGCATCCGGAGCCAGCCGGTCGCACAACACGCGCGATTTCACACTCCTGGCCGGCACCGACGGCAACGTGTGGCAGACCGTGGCGGTGGTCCGCGGCAACAGTGAAAACGCGACCGACTTCGAATGGCCCGATGGCACGATCCAGGCACGCTTCCTCAAGCTCCTGATCGAGGATCCGGGCACGGAAGACGATACCGCCCGGATCGCGGACATCGAAGTCTACGGTACGGCCGCACAAGCATGCTCTCCTTTGACCGGGGGACTTGGTGCTTCATGATTATGCCCCACGGGTTGGGATTGGGTCATCGTTTAAGGTTTTTCTTCCGCCCTCCAATGAAACCGATAGGTGGCAAAGGATGGTCTTCTGGCCGCCGCGAGGGGCCAGAAGGTGCCCGACATCGCTCTCGCGATGCCGGAACGGAATGTTCAGGGAGGGGTGCGTCTTCCCTCATTCCGGAGCCCTTCGCCAACGCCTTTCCTTGCTTGAGCCCCTCCGAAAAGCCGATTGGCCGACAACGAAAGGTCTCCGGGTTCGGATGGGGAGGACTCCCGCAGAGGACAAAGAGGATGACAGAGGTGCGGAATTGCAGACACATCGGAGCTGTTTTCGCCAATTGCTTTGGTCAGTTAGTGGGAATAATCTCCAAAGAATTGGTTAGATGGACCACAGCATTGGACCTACCCGCTCTCACGGCCTGGTCGAAAACGCCACCGCGCCCTCTGCGGGAGGCTTTCCGGATGGGCTTGAGGAGGGCAGGTTGGAAGCAGCTACCTTTTCGGACAACCTCTTGTTAGAGGTCGTCCGAAAACCCCATTGGGCGGCAACGGCAGGTCACCGGATCCGGATGGGGAGGACTCCCGCAGAGATCGCAGAGGGCGCAGAGGTGTAT
>CALLYA010000159.1 GCA_937875495.1 uncultured Verrucomicrobiota bacterium | reverse complement strand
CGCATTTCACGCTACTTACAACAGAAATCAGCACGAATAGCGAAAGTCGGGTTAATGACCCGACCGAAGGCCCCTAGGACTTCACCATTACGGAAACCGCTGGTATCCTAGGCGGCCACGCCCCATGACGAACCGGTCGCGAGGCCGGCGACCCATAAACTGCCCACCTACAACCAAGAGTGTTTGACCATGCTTTGGATTCAACGCACTGCCTGCCTGCTGGTGCCCGCCCTCGTTGCTGCGAGTTGCGCATCCATTCCCACCCCGCAGGCGCAGACAGCCACCACCGCTCCCAGCACCACCGAGGAATTGCACGCCCTGCTGACTCCAGGCAGTCCCGCGCTGCCCCTGATCAGCGCACATCGCGGCGGCGCAGGGCCGGGCCTGCCCGAGAACTGCATCGCCACCTTCGAACAGACGGCCCAAACCGGGTTCGCCCTGATCGAGGTCGACCCGCGATTGACCCGCGACGGCATCATCGTCCTCCATCATGACCCCACCCTCGAGCGCACGACCTCAGGACAGGGGCTGCTGGCAGACCACACATATGCAGAACTGCATGCGCTTCGGCTCAAGGACTTGGACGGACACCTCACGCAGGAATCCATCCCAACCCTGGAAGAGGCCCTGAGGTGGGCCCAAGGCCGCGCCGTGCTGGTGCTCGATTCCAAGGACGTCTCGGTCCAACAACGCGTCGCTGCCATCACGGAGCTGCAGGCGGAGGCCTATGCCATGATGCTCATCTACTCCATCGCAGATGCGCAGGAGTGCTACCGGCTCAACCCGCGCATCATGATGGAGGTGGCCATCACCAACCCAAAACAGTTCGAACAGTTCGATCGCAGCGGCGTACCGTGGACGAATATCGTCGCCTTCGTCGGACACACCCCCCCGACCGATCATCCCCTCTTGAGCGCGATTCACGAGAAAGGCGCATGCTGCATGGCCGGCACCTCCCGCAACCTCGACCGTGACCTCGCCGACGCAGACGAAGCCGCCAAGGCGAAGCTCGCCCAGGAATACCAAGCACTCATCGAATTCGGCGTCGATATCATCGAGACCGATCTGCCACGCCAGTTGCGCCCCCTGATCCAACCCTAGCCAGAGCCCGCCCGAAAAGGTCTTCGGATCCGGATGGGGAGGTATCCCGCAGAGATCGCAGAGGGCGCAGAGGTGTATTGGGAGGGGGGAAAAGGGACTTACATCGGAGCCGTTTTCCACAACTGCCTTGGTCAACTGAATCGGTATCCCTGAAAATACCCCCCCAAAAGTAGGCTGCAGAGCATGGAACCTACCCCCCCCGATAGGTTGCTCGAAAACGTCACCGCGCCCTCTGCGGGAGGCTTTCCGGGT
>CALLYA010000158.1 GCA_937875495.1 uncultured Verrucomicrobiota bacterium | reverse complement strand
TCGGGTGCCGCGGCGCAGGGGCTGGTGCCCCCGCGCGAGTTACTCGGTTTTACCCCGGTTCGACCTTATGGCCCGATCAAGGACGAAATCCCCTTTATCACCTCAGCCCACAAGGATCATCCCCCATTCATCAGCAGGTCCGGACGTCCTCTATCACCCCGCCACAGCTCCACCCAGCCTTTGCGCCATTGGCGCTTCGGGCTTCCGGCCGTTGATTTCGCGTGTGGGTGCGGGTAATGAAGAATGGTAATGTGCGCGGACGCTGGATGCGGTGGAGGCGTCTCCTCTCCGGCTGACGCGGGTGGCCCGGAGCCCCCGGTTGCTGCGAGTCCGTGCCGTCGAGATGGAATCGAATGCCTTACGTAGGATGAGCTTAGTGCCATGCCGATCTACGAGTATATGTGCGGAAAGTGCAAGGTGACCTTTCAATTCCTGGTACGCAACGTGGTAACGCATGAGGTGCCGACCTGCCCGCGCTGCGGAGGCCGGGATATGCGACGTGCGATGAGCAGGTTTGCCACGCCGAAGGGGGAGGAGCGGCGAATGGACGATCTCTCCGACCCCTCGAACCTTCCGGACGTCGATTCCGAAGACCCCAGGGCGATGGCGCGTTGGATGCGCAAGATGAGTGAGGAGACCGGAGAGTCGATGGGGCCCGAGTTTGACGAGGTCCTCCAGCGATTGGAGCGGGGGGAGGATCCGGAAAAGATCGAAGAGGAAATGGGCGACCTGCTCGAGGACGGCTCTGATGGCGGAGGGTTGGGGGGCGGCGGAGGCTACGACAGCACGCTCTACGAAGGGTGAGCGGTGCGCTCTTGCAGCATCGGCCCTCGGCGCGTTTGAAAGGAAGCCCTCTTGTATGCGTTGTGGGAAGGGTCGTCTGTGCTGCGCCGTACATCGGCGCATGCTTAGCACCTTCCCGGACTCCGTCGTTTCGGGAACCTCTCAATGCGCTTTTCGCGTCGGCTCCTCACGGAGGAGCAGCGCAGGGCGCATGTCAATCGTCTGCAATCCGAGGTTAGGATGAAGGGACACGAGGTTGTCACCGAATCGGATCAATGGCTGTTGTTGCGTTTAGGGGGCACCCCTTTTGCCCGGGGGCGCATCAATAACCCCAAGAACGGTCTGTTGTCGTTGCGATCGTCGGATTCGTTTCCGCGTGGTGAACCATGGGCGCATGGTCCGGCTCCGGAGACGATGGGCGGGGTGCTTCGGTATGAATTACCCGAGAACCATCTCTCCAATCACATCACATTCCTGTTCGACGAGCTCTTTGGGATGACCCGGGCGGTGGTCTCCCACCGTTTTAAACTATGGTGGGCGCGACCGGTTTTTTTACACGACATCGATGATTGTCCGGGGCGTACGATCTTCATGCTGTGGGAGCGGGAGGACGGTTCCTACGGGATGATTCTGCCGCTGTTGTGTGGAGTGTTTCGCTCCGAACTTCACGGCGGTCGGGATGGGATGCGGCTGATCGCCGATTCCAACGCCAGGAGCGCGCGCGGAGATGCCTGCAACCTCGCCCTTTTGGGGGCCGGCGAAGATCCGTATCGATTGATCGCCCAAGTCTGTTGGGCGGCCCAGCGAATATGTCCCGATATGGGCCCGGGTTCGAGGCCCGCCCGGCCTGAATTCAGTCGATTTCTTGGATGGACCACGGCCGGATCCAAACGGAGTCCCGCATCTTCTGTTGGGCTATTGGAGGCCGTTCGCGCCTTTCGAGAGGCTGAGATCCCCTTGGGCACCGTGCTTCTGTCGGATGGCTGGCAGCAGGTCAATTCATACCGACAATTGACTGGTATGGGGGTTGATCCAGAGGCCTTCCCGGGCGGATTGCGCGCCTGGATCGAGGTGGTCAAGCGCGAATGCGGGGTCCGCCATATTGGTGTGGGAATGGCCTTGCAGGGTGGGTGGTCGGGAATCGATCCGACTTCTGAGCTCGGAATGCGGCTAGAGCTGTTCGAGACGGAGCGGATGCTGTCTGAAAGTGGGCGAGGCCGTCGGATGAAGATGTCCATGTTCACCCCTGATTCGGCCGAGGAGTTTTTTGATGCCTACTTTGCGGCGATGGCATCCGAGGGTGTCGACTTCATCAAATGCGACAACGAGGGCTCACTTGAGGACTTTCTGGCGGGTCACTACGGTTTTGATGCCGTGAAGGTTTACCAGAGTGCCTTGCGGAAAGCTGCCCGGAGGCATATGCGCCCATGGGTGATCCACTGTATGGCGATGAGTGGAGACAACCTCTTCAACCACCAAGGCGAAGGTGTTCTGCGCACGAGCGACGATTGCACGCAGGATCGGCCCCATGGTGTTGGGGAGCACCTGATGCACAACAGTTACAACAACCTCTGGACGTCCCGGTTCGCGATTCCGGATTGGGATGGATTTCCCTCGGCTGGAGCGGACGGGATGATGCATGCAGCGGCGCGAACACTGAGTGGAGGTCCGGTGTTCCTCTCGGACGAACCGGGGGCACACGACAAGGCTGTTGTGGACGCGGTTGTACTCAGCGATGGTCGCATCCTTGGAGCGAATCAGGCCGCGCAGCCATCTCCCAGCTGTCTCTTTCGAGATCCGCGGCAGGAGCCGATCCACCTCAAGATCTTCAGTTATGCGGCGGATGATCGGATCGGGCTGTTGGGCTGTTTCAATGTCAAACTTCAGCCGGATGAGATCGAGGATCAGGTATCTGTGGCCGATTGCCCGGGGCTCAACCCTGCGGCTGGGTATGTGGTTTACGATCGGACGCTCGGATTGGTTGGTCGGATTGGGCGCGGTCGTACGGTTTCCCTTTTGCTCCCGCCCAATCGGTTCGGGCTGTTGACCATTGCGCCGGTCTCACATGGGGTTGCCGCCCTGGGATTGGGCGATAAGCTGGCCTCGGGTGCGGGGCTGCTCGATTTCGGGTGGGATGAACCGCGCTGGATCTACCGGGCGAGATGTGTGGAGGGTGGGCGATTGGTCTTCTTCTCCAAGCTTTCGCCGACGGCGGTGCTACTGGATGGTGCCCGAGCGGAATATACGCTCACCAAAGGCCTCTTGCAGGTATGTTCCAACGCGCTCGGCAGGCCTGTGACGGTGGAGCTGCAGTATAAGTATAGCTAGCGGTCGTCCGAAAAGGCAGACGGCGAAGCAAGCTCGGGGTCGGGGTCGGTATCGGGATCGG
>CALLYA010000157.1 GCA_937875495.1 uncultured Verrucomicrobiota bacterium | reverse complement strand
TCGACCAACCTATCGGGGTGGGTAGGTTCCATGCTCTGCAGCCTACTTTTTTGGGCTTATTTTCAGTGATACCCCGATTCAGTTGACCAAGGCAGTTGCTGAAAACGGCTCCGGTGTAGGTACATCTCCCCCTCCCAATACACCTCTGCGCCCTCCGCGTTCTCTGCGGGAGTCCTCCCCATCCGGCCCGGTGACCTTTCGTTTCCGTCCATTGGGGTTTTCGGACGGGCTCTAGCTCCAGCTCAATCGCAACCTTCAGCGGCCACCGTATAGCGCTGGCAGGTGAGGCTGAAGGTTCGGAAAACAGATTGAAATCGACATCGAAACGGCATTCCGATATCGCTTGGTCCTCAAAATCCGAACATGGATCGCCTCAAAATTGAGGGGTCTGGACCTGACACAGACCTTCTCGCATTCGGATGGATGGGCGAAAAAGATTGGCCCGACAGGAACCAATTCCATTTTCTTATTCCGGAAAACAAAACCGTTAGATACATTCACTCGAATCAGATCATCGACCTCACACGGTAAACCGCACCATACATTGGAAGGTACGGCCGCAGGGTTCATCGAAGACACTGGAGTTGTTCATGTTAAAGAAGGCGGTCTTTCCTGGAAAATATATCCAAGGTCCCGGTGCGATTTCCGAGCTGCCCAAACTGGTCAGGCTGCTCGGTAAACGTGGGCTCCTGCTGGCCTCGCCATCGGTGAGGGAAAAAGTGCTTCCTAAGTCCCCCATTGATCTCGCCGCCGAGGGAATCCATATCGAACCGTTCCGCGGCGAGTGTTGCGAGGATGAAGTCCATCGACTGATCACCCTTGTCACAACCAAGCAGGTGGATGTCCTGATCGGCATGGGTGGTGGCAAAACCATCGACACGGCCAAGACGGCCGCTGATCGGGTGGAGATCCCCGTGATCGTCGTCCCGACCATTGCCTCGAGCGATGCGCCATGTAGCGGGTGCTCCGTTCTGTACTCGAACAACGGCGTCTTTGAGGCTGTGCATTATCAAAAAAGCAACCCAGCCGCGGTCCTGGTTGATGTCAACATCATCGCGGCTGCACCAACACGTTTTCTGGTGGCCGGCATGGGGGACGCCCTCTCGACCTGGTTCGAGGCAAGGTCTTGCGAACGCACCAAGTCTGAGAACGAGTGCGGTGGACACTGCACAATGGTGGGACTCCACATAGCCAAGCTTTGCTATGAGACGCTCCTGAAATACGGCAGGACCGCTAAACTTGCCAATGAGAGCCACATCGTCATTCCGGCCCTGGAACATATCATTGAGGCAAACATTCTTTTGAGCGGCTTGGGGTTTGAGAGTGCGGGACTCGCCGCCGCGCACGCCATTCATAATGGGCTGACCGCACTTGCTGAGACACATTCGTTCTACCATGGCGAGAAGGTGGCTTTCGGAGTACTGGTGGGACTTCAACTTACCGATGCGCCCCCAGAGGAATTGGAATCGGTCTTCTCCTTTTGTGAGACCGTTGGCCTGCCCACCAGGCTTGCGGACATCGGTATAGGCCATATCAGCTCTGAGAAATTGATGACCGCGGCGAAAATGGCCTGCGCACCTGGGCAGTCCATCGCTCACGAAGCGGGCAGGATCACGCCTGAAGAAGTGTTCAACGCGATGCTCGCCACGAACGCCATCGGCCAAGCCCGGAGACCTGAGGTAACGAACCGGTGAGCGCACGAGTCATAACAGCTGGGAGGCAAGCACAGCCCCATCAGGGGCAGGACGCCCATGACCGAACCCAACACCGGCGAGCTCATGGCTCTGCTCCACCCGCTACCTGAAATGGGCGCATAGTGCACGACCACGACAACCCCATCCAAACCCCTTGTACATTCCATAATCACTCCGTAAAATAAGCTTCTTGATGCTCCGCAACTGGCGACTGGACCACGGTCACATCTTCGGAGGAATGAGATATGAAGTACCCTGGAAACATAATCTTTGGGAGTATGACCGCTGTGTCAGCACTTGCTGTGCATTGGCTTTCGCATGGGGCTGGGACAGGGGATCCAGGTGCGGCCGTTGTCGGCATTGCGGTATCTCCCATCTTGCACCTCGTCTTCACAGGACCATTTGCTCTCCTCCTCTTCATTTTTTTGCTGAAAGAATTGAAGCCATAACCCCCATTCGGAATGAACACAACTGCAAAACTATATGGTAGAGAGACACGCGGCTGATGTCGTGCTCCCTACTCACGGAGTTGGAAAAATTGGATGGTATACAGATTGACAAACAAATTATTCAAAATTATTAAGAAAAAACCACCAACCGACCTTTATGAGGAGCCTAACCCCTTCTTGGATTGGGCAGCCGATCACTTCATTTTTGGTGGTCACAGGTACATCATCGTTTCCAACTGCGCAACGTTACTATGCTGGGCCTATTCGGCAAAGGGCGTAAACAGTTCAAAAAAGTTTGCCGAATCAACCGCTGAAAGCATAAAGGAATGCATGGAATTTTATGAGTTTGATGAGCAATGGGAGCGTTTCATTGCGCCATCAATCGACGAAGTTCATTTCAGAAAGGTTGGAGATCCCAAAATGTCAGGAAACCTGACAGATTTTGTCAGAACCGCCAAGCTCCAACTCCATCTTTGTCCCGGTATTTCCACCCAGGAGATCTCTCGACGGCAGAACGAAGTACCCCAACTTAAAAGAAAAGAAATAAATCCAATTGAGGCTTTTATAAAACTAAGCCTCCCCTAAAATGAATATTCCAACAGTGGGGGGCGTCCCAACACTTCTTCCCGCCCCCGCCCCGCACCGGCAGGAACCGAAATAGCGCTGGTTTTCCGCATGCCAACCAGTTTCAATTGCATGGTATGCAGCTTGGTCAGGACGACTTTCGCAATTTGATGATGAAAGCGTGTGGACAACGAACCGCGAGATTGCGAGCGATTCCCGATACACGGTCCGCGCAGCCGAAACCTCAGATCAACCGAGGGAAGAACATGAAAGCGACCCCTCAATGCGCTCTTGTACTGTTGGCTGTTGGCTGCATCTCCACCTCAGCTCAACAGACCGATGTCAGCAAGAATGCACATCCCTCAACACCTCGTGGCCCCCGGATGGGGAGGTCTCGCGCAGGGGTGAAGATGGGTAGGTTTGCTTGCAAGGCTTAGGATATCCTACGACTGGCTTGGTCAGCAGGAATCGGATCACTCCAGAATCTCCCCAAAAGGCAGGGATTTGAGCATTGCCCCTCCCCCCAAGCCGGCTCGATAACGCCACCGCGCCTCTGCGCCTCTGCGCGAGGCTCTCCGGATGGGGGCGGGCAGGGCAGGTTGGGAAAGCGGATACCTTTTCGGACGAGCTCTTGCTGGTGGCAATCCGATTTCAAGCAGCTGACAAACCTCTTATGTCCTGATTGCAACTTGCATTCCTCTGGTTGTCGGCTTTCCTTCAGGTTTCACCAGAAAGCACTTTGATTTGAGGCCAACTATAGGCCTAATACCCTCTGGTTGCGCTGCTTGAACTAATGCACCGATGCAAGAGATTGGATCCCTTGTCTGCCGACAAATTGAATCCCGAACAAACTAATCTGAGGGCACCCGTCCAATTGCGGCTTAGGAATAGTTGAAACGGAATGGGCTGACTCCATCCAGCAGGTTGTCTGCCCTGAAAACGGATCAGAAACAATTTACTGGACAGGTCCCAAAGCCAGGGGAGGTTTGCAGATGCTCACTGGAAGTTGTCACTGTGGTGCGGTTCGTTACGAGATCCATGGGCGGTTGCTGATGTTTGCGCATTGCCATTGTACGGATTGCCAAAAGTATACGGGATCGGCCTTCTCCTCTGTACTCGCCACCGAATCGGAAGGATTCAAGATTGTGGCCGGCGAGGACCGTCTGCTCGAATACCAGTCGTCGCCAGGAAAGCATAGGTTCTTTTGCGGCACCTGCGGTTGCCGCATTTACCTACGGGCAGAACATAGACCCGGGATGGTCTTCCTCCGAGCAGGCTCCCTGGACGATGACCCAAAGATGAAACCGCAGGCTCACTACTGGACAAGCCTTAAGGCACCGTGGCACGACATCACGGATTCGCTCCCTCAGCACCCGGAAGGTCTGCCGCAGTAACCGGACACCGGTTTCTCATGTCCGAATCCCATCAGCCGTCCATCCATAATGCTCAGGTCATTTCCGACCGTAACGTCCCCCTCTCCCCTTGGCGCTCTTGGCGTCTTGGCGGTTGAATTCCCCTGGGTTCACGCGTCCCGCTCACGGAATCGAATCCAAGTGGACAGGTAATCCGGCAATGACCGGCCCCTAAAGATCAACCGCCAAGACGCCAAGGACGCCAAGGAGATTGAGAACCTGGAGAAGGTCGTCATAGGCACGTCCATGGAGTATGAATTGCAAGAGTTGACTCGACTAGCTGGAGCCCGAAAAGGCGCGCTCCTTCAGGCGTCGCCTCCAGGCAATGGTTGCCGATCCGTCAGATCATTGTCTGAATCGAAATCGGGATCGGGATCGGGATCGATCCCTGCCCAATATGGCACCTGGCCCTCTGAGAGAAGTCCTGCCACAGAGATCACCGAGAACACAGAGGCAAAAGTGCCTTTCCATCTGAAATCAACCCGGCTGAATGGGGGGCTGTCTCGTCGATGGCTAAAGGAAGAATCTCTCTGTCGGTAATGTGGTCTTCAGAAAAGAATGGCTAAACTGGTGACACGGGGGC
>CALLYA010000156.1 GCA_937875495.1 uncultured Verrucomicrobiota bacterium | reverse complement strand
AGAACTGTTTTATCTGAATCGATCCCCGGGCTTGCTTCGCCATCCACCTTTTCGGGCAGCCTTTGATGAGAAAAGTCAAGCCACAGAGGTCACCGAGAACACCGAGGAACAAGTCCTTTCCCATCTGAAAGCAACCCGGCTGAAGTGCGGGCCGTCTCGTCGATGGCAAATGGTAGAATCTCTCTGTGAACTCTGTGCCCTCTGTGGCTAAAACCCGTCCGAGAAGGCGCGCTCCGGCAGCCGCAGACCATTCGCAAATAAATGGAAAGGCATGTGCTGCTTGGGTGGCCACGAAGAGGAGGCCGGTGGAGAACTGTTTTATCTGAATCGATCCCCGGGCTTGCTTCGCCATCCACCTTTTCGGACAGCCCCAAGCGAGCGGCCGGGAAGGCAGGGACCAAACTGCATGGAACGGTTTCTGCTTGCCGAAGCCCAAAAAAATGGGATAAGAAGGCACTGCTGAACGGCGGGGAAGATTGTATTAACTCAACTTATTGTGTTCGAGTGGTTTTGCTGGATTCAGGTGAGGAGGTGTATGGCAGTGCAAGAAGAAGACAACAGAGATTTGGAGAATCGGGCGATCTGGGGCCTGGATAACTACGACTGCGGTGTCATTATCAAAATGGCCATTGCAAGTCAGGATGGACTCGACGATGCCGAGCTCGACCAGGTAGCCGGGCTCTTGGCGGACATGACTGACGAGGAATTTGCGCGGTCGACGCTCGCCAAGGTCAAGGGTCTGAGTCAGGTGATCGGCTGGGACAACTTGGTTTTCCTTGCGATCGGAACTGCAACCATGATTCTGGATCAGCCGGAACGTCAACGTCTTCTGGAGGATGCTGCGGTCGTCGCTGTCGGAGACGGAGAACTCGGTGAACGCGAACTGGCCATGCTGGGGCACTTGGCCGAGGCCTGGGGCATGTCCCTGGAAGACCTGTTCTCCCAATCGCATGATCCCGGCGATTGAGTCACACCTCCTCACGGCTTAGGGCGAGGACCGCTTACGGGCCATCATGGTCCGTTGTTGACGCGGGTGACTTGCCCGATGCCGCCCGGGCGGTTACCTTTCCGGTCTTGTGATTGCCGGTTGGCCCCCCATCGGCGGTCGATCTCTACCAGAAAATTGATGCAGGGAGAAGGCAAGCGTGGAGTCCATCAAAAGTCTCTTACTGGTTCAGGACCGTGATATCCGAACGCTCCGACTCCAGAGGCTGAAGACCGAGATCCCCGAGAGGATCAAGGCAGTGGATCTGGAGGTCCAGGAGAGCACTACCGCGCTCGAGGTCAACAAGAGCAGCTATCGCAAGCTCGAGGCGGAGTGCAAGACGCTGGAGCTCGACATCCAGGGGTACGAGGAGAAGATCCGAAAATGGACAACTCAGCGGGCCCAGATCCAGACCAACCGTGAGTACCAGGCGTTGACCTCGGAAATCGAGGAAGCCCGGCACAGGATTCAGGAACTCGAGGATCAGATCCTTGAGAGGATGGAGGCCCTGGAGGTGCTTCGCGAAGGCGTCCTGCGCACTGACGAGCAGATTGCGGAATGCCGACGTGACGGCGAGGACCGCAAACAGAAGCTCAGGCAGCAGCTCGACAACATCGACGAGGAGCTGGCCAACAATCGCAGGGAACGTGAAGAATTCTCGCGAGCGATACCCGAGGACTTCATGGCGCTCTACGAACGGATTTTTCGTAGTAAACGCGACATCGCGGTGGTCGGTATCGAAAACGGTATCTGCCAAGGCTGCCACCTCCGCGTCACACCGCAAGTCGCCGTGGACGCACAAACCCCGGACCGCATCGCCCGCTGTGAAAACTGCGGGCGAATTGTTTATATCATATGATCCGCTCTTGACCGCGCGAGGGAATGCGCCGATGGGGAGGCTAGGGGACCGACAGGTAAGCGGATGGCCGCGGCTGCGTTCTGCGCAGCTGAGGAAAGTCCGGACTCCGCAGGGCAGGATGCCCGCTTGAAAGGGCGGGAGACCCGGACCAGAAAGCCGGGTCATGGAAAGTGCCACAGAAATGATACCGCCTGCCCTCCGCAAGAGGGTAGGTAAGGGTGAAATGGTGGGCCCGGGATCAACCGGGGTAACGTAAGAGCCCACCGCCCTGAGAGTAATCGAGGGGGCATGGTAAACCCCATCCGGAGCAAGACCAAATAGGGGGTGAGAGGCTGCCCGTCTCGACGTCCGGAGCGATCCGGAGGAATGAACCCCGGGTTGGTCGCATAGATAAATGGCCATCGCACCGCGTGATGCGGGAGCACAGAATCCGGCTTATAGCTTACCTGCGGTCCCCATCCACACATTCATGTCGTACTTGCGCCCGGTCATGGTTGCAGGGATTTTGTTCCGTGAATCAATCGCCCCGGGCGATCCAAACGTCCTCGGGCAAAACCATTGAGTGTGGAGGGCCTCCCAACGCCAGGAGCCAAACTATGGCCGATCGTCTCACAAACTCCCGACCCAGACCTCTGACCGCACGACTGTTGAACCTAGCGACCCTGGGACTCTGGCTGTCAGCGGCGGGGCTGATCTCATGGCACCTGCTGGTGCTGGGCGGAATTGTGGCCGAAGCAGGGGTCCCATCCCGGGAGCTCCCCCAGGCAACCGAGACGTTCGCTTGGTCTGACTCCATGCGCCTGCGGGATTCCGTCGAGATCTACAAACGCGGTCTGCCCGCCGAACTCATCTCCGCACCCGGCCTGCAACAGACGACGGGGCCGGTCCTTTCCGATCTGCAGGTCACCGTTCTCGGCACCGACCTGGTCGTCCAGGCCAACGGCGCCGTCGAAGAGGCCTTTGCCGTCATTCGCGACGATCGGACCCTGAACGTCGGTGTCTATGCTGTCGGTCAGAACATGGGCGATGCGGTCTTGCTTCGCATTCAACCCAACGAGGTACTGGTCCGCCGCGAGGACGGACGGCAGGAGATCCTCCGCTTCCTGGACCCCGCCTCCGGCCCTGCTCCACGAGCCCTGACCGCCCCGCAAGTGACGCAGCAGTCGGGACTCGAGGGGGGACGCGCTGCTCAGATCGTCTTTCCGGTCAATCCGTTCCGCCGGCAGATCAACCGGGAGGACGCTTTGAGCTATATCGAGGAGGTTTACTCGGACCTCGAGACCCTCTCGGCTTACGCGGCCGGGTTCAAGCCGATGCTGCAGGGAGATCAGCTTCAGGGATTCATGTTGGGACCGTCCCTGCCCAAGGACATGCTTCAGGCCACGGGGTTGCAACCCGGCGACATCATTCGCAGGGTCAATTCCCTCGAATTGGATGCGACCTCCAAAATCGACTACTTCTTCGACGAGTTCACGGGCAATCGCCTGGGTGCCATCGTCCTTGATGTCGAACGATCCGGCGTTCGCACCAATCTCGTCTACAACGTCAAGTGACCAACGGGAGAGCCTGCGCATGAGTTTAGCCCTCTTTTCGGCCGTGACCTGCTATCTCTTTGCCGCGGGGTGGGCCTGCACCCGGCTGATTCGAGACCTGCCCATCGGCCGCGTTCTCCACGTTTTGACCGCGATCGGGTTCGGCTTTCACACCCTGGCCCTGCTGCAGATCACGGCGGCTGCGGGGCACGTCCCCCTGACGACCCAGCACGAAATTCTCTTCCTGGTCGGGTGGTGCACGATCAGCCTCTACCTGATCCTGCACACGTGGATGCCCATGGACCAGGGGGCGTTGTTCCTGTTTCCCTTGGTGGTCTTCCAGATGATCCTCTTCATCTTTCTCCCGGAATCGGCCACCGCGGTGGCCACACCCTCAGGGACCTGGTTGAAGGCACACCTGGCACTGCTGATCCTCGCCTATGCCGCCCTCGGAATCGGATGGGTGGGTGGATTGATGTACCTGATTCAGGAGCGGCAGCTTCGACAGCAACGGGTTTCGCGTCTGTTGCGCTTCCTGCCCGCTTTGGAACGGCTTGAATCCATGCATTTCCAATGCACCCTGGCGGGGTTTTGTCTGCTCGCCCTGGCCATGCTCGGCGGGCTGGTTTGGCACCGGGAGGTCTATGGCACCTGGCTCGCCTTCAATCTCAAGATCGGCTTTTCATTTCTGGTTTTAGCCAGCTACGGGGCGGTCCTGGTCGCGCGTCGGCTCTGGTCCTACCGCGGCCGCCCGGCCGTGCTCCTCAGCTCCGTGACCTTTGTCTTGCTGATGTTCTTTCTGTTGGTCGCCAATATTTTCGCCAAGCTAGGGCGCATCTGACCCCGGGTCACAGCGCTGAATCCAAGTCCCATTGAATCGACACCATGCCTACAACGATCCACACCGCTCCAGGGAGACGACTGGTCTTCGGTACCCGTGGCAGTCTTTTGGCCAGGACCCAGACCGATCACGTTCGTGCTTTACTCGCCGCCCGCATGCCGGACTGGGAATTGCCGACCGAGTTGATCCGTACGGAAGGCGATGAGTTGCAAACCGTCACCAGACCTGAAGTGGTCTGGCCGCACCTCGGGATCGGGGTCTTCACGCGGCAGCTGGAGGATGCGTTGGCACAGGGTGTCATCGACGTTGCGGTCCACAGCCTGAAAGACCTGCCCACCCGCTGTCCGGATGGACTGGTCCTCGCCGCGATTCCCAGGCGAGCGGTCTGCTGGGACCTGCTTGTCTTTGCGGACGACCCGGGGCCGGTCGAGGGCTGGGCGCGCCGGGAGTGGATCGTGGGGACCTCCTCCATTCGCCGGGAGGCCTTTCTCAAGCGGCATTATCCCCATTGGCGTACGCTCCCGATCCGCGGCAATGTCGACACCCGTCTCAGCAAGCTGAAAGGGGGCGTTTGCGCGGCTCTCTGTCTCGCCGCCGCAGGCCTGGAACGGCTCGGTTGGTGGTCTCCCAGCCAGCCATCCCAACTCGATACACCCAACGGGCGGTTTTTTGTGCGGCCGTTCGGCAATGAAGACGGACTCCTCCCCGCGCCCGGGCAGGGCGCGCTCGCCATCCAGATGCGAGCCGAGGATGCGCGGGTTCCCATCCTCCATGAGCTCCTCAACGATCCTGTGACTGCCGCCGCCATTGCGGCCGAGCGAGCCTGCCTGGAGGCTTTGGGCGGGGGGTGCCGGGTGCCGATTGGCGCATGGGGCCGGCCTGCCTCGTCCCCGCATAGGCTCGCCCTGGATGGGATGGTCCTCTCTCCCGACGGGCAACATTGCATCGATGCCGGTACGACCGGCGCGCTGACAGATCCCGGATTATTGGGACAGGCGGTGGGTCAGCGGCTGATCGAGCAGGGGGCCCGCATCTTGCTGGGGGAGGCCGGGGCGTGATGGAAGGCGGCGGCAAGGTATACTTGGTAGGCGCTGGTCCGGGGGACCCCGGACTGCTGACCCTGCGTGGCAGGGAAATTCTCCAACGCGCCGATGTGATTCTCTACGATGCCCTGGCCAATCCGGTCCTTCTGGATTTCGCCCCGGCCGGAGCTGTCAAGATCCACGTCGGAAAGCGAGCCGGTCAGCACCTCATGCCGCAATCGGAGATCCAGGCGATCCTCGGACGTTATGCGCGCGAAGGAAAGACCGTGGTCCGCCTCAAGGGTGGAGATCCGGTCCTCTTCGGCCGCGGAGCCGAGGAGGCGGAATTTCTCGCGGATCAAGAAATCCCGTTCGAGATCGTGCCCGGTGTCCCCTCGGCGTTCGCGGTTCCGATCTACAGTGGAATCCCCGTGACCCACAGGGAGCTGGCGTCATCCGTCACCATTGTAACCGGGCACAGCCGCCCTGGTCCAGACGGGGGCGATCCGATTGACTGGGCGGGCTTAGCGCGCTCGATCTGCAAGCGAGGGACCCTGGTCGTCCTGATGGGGCTCAAAAGCTTGCCCGCCATTGTCGCGCGCCTGCTTCAGGAGGGTGCCCCGGCGGACACACCGGCCGCAACCGTGGTCTCGGGGACATACGCCCATCAACGGCGCGTGATCGGGACGCTCGAAAGCCTACCGCAGCTTGTCGCCGAGGCGGAGCTCCAGCCGCCGGCCCTGACGATCTTCGGCCATGTCGTGCAATCGTGGGGCCGTCTCGACTGGTTCCAATCGAAACCGTTGTTCGGCCGCAGAATTGTGGTGACCCGCCCGAAGGATCAGGCGGCCTCGCTGGCCGCACCTTTGCGCGAGCTGGGGGCCGAGGTGATCGAATTGCCGGTGATCGCGATCCATCCGCTGCCTGACGCTGAGCCCTTGCGCGCCGCTATGGAGCACATTGCGCAGTATCGCTGGATCCTCTTTACCAGTCCGAACGGCGTTCGTCACTTCCTGCGCACCTTCCTCGACCGGTGGGGTGACATCCGCCGTCTTCAGGGGCCGCGCCTCGCCGCCATCGGCCCCGGCACCGCCGCTGAACTGGTGGCGTATCATCTCCCATGCGATTTGCAGCCGGAGACCACCTATCAGCAGGAGGGCCTGCTGGAGGCCCTCACCCGAGAGTCGGACGCCTCCGGCTCGATCCTGATCCCGCGAGCACGCGAGGCGCGGACTGTACTCCCCGATGGCCTGCGCGAGCTGGGCTGGACCGTCGATGTGGTCGCGGTCTATGAGACCGTAGGGACTCCCCCCGAGGAGATCGAGGGCGCCATCCAAGCCATCCAACGGAACGGAGCGGATTGGGTCACCCTGACCAGTTCCTCGACCGCGGAGAGGTTTGTGCAACTGCTTCAAAGCAACAAAGGCTTGATGCAGGTCTTGGGTGGTGTTAGATACGCAAGCATCGGACCGATCACGACCAAGACTGCCGAAGGATTCGGACTGCCTATCGCCGTGGAGGCGAAGTCCTCCACGATCGAAGGCCTCGTCGAGGCCCTCGTAAAAGAATCATAACCCTGCCCTAATGGGAGGCATACAGGGATCATGGAAGAACCTACCGCCATACCGTCTGTTCCGAGTCGTACCGATTCAGCGCCCGCTGGGGATGAAGCCGCCGCTGTGAGAAGCGGCAGGACCCTTTCGCTCTTCAATCTCGGGCGGGCGCCGCTGTTCGGAGGGCCGGATTTCCTCTTTGCCGTCCTTCCGCTCTGGCTGTATGAGATCTGTTTTTTGCTCACCTGGAGCGGAAGTGGGTCGGCCAAGCAGTTGGTCGGTTCGAATCTCGGGTCGATTTATATCGGTCTGGCGGTCGGCTTCATCGCGATCAGTGGGTTCTACTTCCACCTGGGTAAGACAAAGCTGTTCCGGCGGCCATGGTTTTCCGTCTGGCTCGGCTGTGTCCTCTACACCGTCTCCTTTTACGTGGTCTTCTTGGCGGAGCACCGCCTTGGTGTTCGCATCCATGTCGATTTCTTGCTGCTTCCCCTGGGCCTGATTCTGGCGCTGGGGCTCGGCTTGGTCGGGAGTGGATGGAATGCCGCACTGCTTGTCCTGCCCTGGGTCCTTTTCTACATCCCGGCGGTCAATGGCGGACCGAGCGGATTGCTGCACCCGTCTTCCTTCGCCCTCATCTCCATCCTTGGGCTGCTGCTTTCGACTGCGTTGGTCATTCTTTACCTCCTCACCCGCACACCGCACCAGAAATGGGCAATGCTCCTTGGACTCGTCCTGATGGTGGCCGCGTTGAATCTCTGGGCGGTCAGCGTCGTGGCACCCAAGCTGCCTGAGGCGATTCAGGATTTGGGCAGACAGGGCACCTGGGAAATCTCCAAAGCAACCCTCCTGACCCTGGCCATCTTCCTGCTTGCCGTTTCCCCCGAGGTTTTGCGCAATCGATTCGGCATGGTCCCCTCCGCCGAGGCGGACTTAGCCTAAGTCCTTCCGAACAAGGCTATTGAGCCACAACAAAAGCTCTCTGGGCCTGGATGGGGAGGACTCCCGCAGAGATCGCAGAGGGGTATTGGGAGGGGGGGATTGTACCTGTTCTGGTTGGCGCATGAACCGCTCAAACTTCGCTGCCAAGTGGTGTCAGCACCGCAACAATTCGGTTGCGGTACCCGGTTCTGCATGGCCGAATCCCATCACGCGTCCCTTCGATAC
>CALLYA010000155.1 GCA_937875495.1 uncultured Verrucomicrobiota bacterium | reverse complement strand
TAGGCTGCAGAGCATGGAACCTACCCACCCGATAGGTTGGTCGGAAACGTCACCGGCCCTCTGCGGGAGGCTTTCCGGGTCCGGATGGGGAGGTCGGGTTGAGAATGCGGCTACCTTTTCGGACGACCTCGAGAAGGGACCGTGTACCGGGACGGGCACTCGACGATGCACGGCTCTAGCCACTTTATGGGCAACGCTTTAAGGTTGCAACTCCGGCTTTGAGCGGCCGGGTTGAGACCGTTGGAATCGTCGTTTATAATCCTGGGCGCCGCGGGGGAGAATAGCGAGCGTGGAGGCGCTCTTTCCCTGCAATCAACCCATCATTTCAGCCTACAAGGGCGATTAGGGCCTGGGTTTCATTTGATGTCCTGGCTTCTCATTTCAACGGAGATCGGCAATGGCAAGTGCAAACAACCTGCGCAAGGGGATGGTGATTTACTTCCGGGACGTCCCGCATGAGGTCCTGGACGCGAATCATCGCACGCCGGGTAAGGGGCAAGCGGTGGTACAGACCCTGCTCCGCAACCTGCGCACGCAGAAGACGACGCAGCAACGATTCAACTCAACGGAGAGCGTGGATGTAGCGGTGACCGAGCGCACCAAGGTCGAGTACAGCTACAGCGACGGCTCAGGATTCCATTTCATGGATCCCGAGACGTATGAGACGATTACGCTTAACGATGAGATGGTTGGGGATGCAAAGCAGTTTCTGACGGAGAACCTGGCTGTCATGCTGCTGAAAGTGGACGGTGGGATCATGGGCATTGACCTACCATCGACGGTGGATTTGAAGGTGACGGTTTCGGCGGAGGGACTGAAGGGCGACTCTGCAAGCAACGTGCAAAAACCGGCGACGGTGGAAACGGGATTGACCCTGAATGTACCGCTCTTCATCAAAGAGGGCGATGTGATCACGATCAACACCACGACGGGTGAGTACATGGGGCGCTCGAACTCCTGAGCGTATTGCATCCTCACGAAACACCCGCTCTGACCGCCGGTTGGCGGCGTGAGCGGGTGTTTTTTTGAAAAACTCGATTGGATTTACCGGCGTGTGACGAGAATTGGGTTGGCGCTGTGGAGGATGATCTGGCGGACCTTATCCATCGCTTCCGGCTGGGGGTGCTGGGTCAGTTGAGTGATGACCAACCCGGTGAACCGATTGAGATGGTCCATGATTTCAGGCAGGCCTCCGTTCAGAGGTTGAACATGCACCTTTGGTCGTCCGGCGGCCTGGCAGAACCGTTGGATGCCGACGACGAGCGCAGCGTGCATCATTTGGAGGGCCTCTTTGAGTCCCTGAGATTGCTCGCTGATTTGGCCTGCCAAACGCAGGAGTGCGGCGTCGGCGACAGGGTGGAGCACGAGTTGCTTCACGGGAAGCGTCTGGAGCAGTGCACCGATGCTATCGGCGGATTGGGCGGAAGATTTTTGCTGTGGAAACAGCGGCCAATGCCAATGGTGCAGGAGCGAGCCAGGGGTTTTCTGGGGCACGCGAACGACCAGCAGTGTGCCGGCAAACCGGGCCAGGAGCATGTCGAGCACTGTTCCGACACTGTCGGCCCCCAGCTCGTCGAGGTCCCGCAAGAATGGAGCGGGGACGATGATCCAATCGGCATCGGCCTTTTGGGCAGCCTCCAGGATCTGACGGTAGGCGGGCATTGAGGGATCCGATTCATGCACCCCGTGCAACTTGGAACCGAGCAGGGTGCGCGCCTGATCGAGGGATGCGCGTTGCCCGGGTGACGCGCCGGATTCGGAGGCCAAAACGATCTCAAACTTGGGATCTTGTCCGAGTGCGGGAATGATGGCCTGTGCGAGTCCCAGGACGGTCGGATCCTGATTGGAACCGTCCAGGGCGAGGAGTGCTTGCCGATGGGGTGCCGGATTAATTGCCAAGGGCCGGGTCTCGAGCGCCTGCTCGAAACGGTGGATGGAAAAGTCGAGCAATTCGTTGGTTTTGTGCGGTAAGAGGTGCATAGGGAATCTCTCTGAAGGCGAAGCCTGATGAGTGTACACCAAAGGTTTGAAGGAATTGAACAGTAAAGTGGGCTAGGGGATGGACGGTATTCCCCCGAACCGGGTCAGGAGCGAGATGTAGAGGATGGCAAGCCCCAAGTGGACAAGGGTGATACCGCCTCCGATTTTGATAAACTCGCCCCATCCAACGTCCTGGTGGGCTTCTTTGTGGAGGGTGTGCAGGGCGATCACGCAACTGATGCTTCCGATGGGGGTCGCACTGCCGCCGATGTTGGTGCCGATCACGAGTCCCCACCAGAGTGGTTCCGCGGGAATGGTGCCCCCGGCGGAGATGCTCTGGGCGATCGGGATGAGGGTGGCCGCGACCGGAATGTTGTCGACGATACCGCTGCTGATGGCGCTGAAGGCAGTCAGCAGGGCTGTAGTCGCGCCGGCCTTGCCCTGGGCGATATAGACCACCCCTTCGGCCATCCGCTCAAGCAGGCCGGTGGCCTCGACGATCCCGATGATGGTAAAGAGCCCCAGGAAGAAGAGGATCACGGTCCAATTGACCTGGCGAATGGTCTCTTCGGTGTCGGAGCCGCTGACCAGGATGGCCGCGGTCCCACCGGCCAGGGCAATAAAATCGAGTCCTACGTGCAAGCTCTGGGCGAGGGCGAAGCCGAGGATAGTCAGGAGCAACACGATCAGGCATCGGCGCATGAGACGAATGTCCTGAACCATGGCCCATTCATCGAACCGGGCCACGGTTTGAGCAAGGGCGTCACGCTCCTGGGGAGAATCCGCAGCGCGCAATGCTGACGAAAAGAGCCGGCGCAGGATGAAGTGGGCGATGAAAAAGGCCAACAGGGCGAAGGGTGCGCTGACCCTGAGAAAGTGTAGATACGGAATGGAGGCGGCGGTTCCGATCATCAGGTTGGGCAGTCCGCTTGAGAAGGTGACAAGCGCACCGGTATTTGCGCAGATGGCGGTGGAAATAAGAAACGGTTTGGGGTCGTACTTCAGGGAGCGGGTGATCACGATGATCAAAGAGGCGAGGATCAGCATGGACGGCACGATCGTCAGGAAGGTGACGAACAGGAAGGCCATCGCATTGAGGAGAAAGAAGAGGCGTCCGGGATCGCCGGCGGTGCGTTTGACGACTTTGACGCTCAGGAAGTGAAAGAGTCCGGATCGGCCGACGATGTCCACGAGGATTCCGGTTCCGATGATGACGCCCAGGACATTGAGGTCTTTGGCGATGATGTGATAGACGTGTGGATAACCACTGGGGAGGACCTGCAGCGCCACGGCCAGTGCGGTGAGGATGGAAGCCCCCAACATGGAGGCGAGGGTCTTGTGCATCGACTTGTGGGCGATACCGACGTAGGTCAGGAGCATGCCGCCTCCGAACAGCGCCATAAGCCAGGGTGAACTATGCATAATGGGGGATCCCATGTCTGGTGCGATTCAATCAAGGTTGGTTGGGATTACGCCACCCCAGGAAGCCTGGAGGATGGACAGGAAAAAATTCCGAACAACGTACCATAGGTCTCGGAGATGTTGAAGGGGCGGGAGCGGAGCGGCGATTGACGGGTGCCTTCGGTCCATGGGGTAGAGGTCGTACGAAAGGGCGGGCTCCTTCAGGCGTCGCTTCCAGGCAATGGTTGCGGATCGGTCGGATCGGTATCCAGCTTCTGAACGGGCGTGTCGCCAGGCCGAAGAGGCAATGTTGAAATTGGGCGCCGGGCTCGGATCGCCGTTGCCATTTGGCGCGAATCGGATAGAGTGAGCCCTCGTGTAGGTGCTTTCCATGGGTCCTCGAAATGGGATTGTGGGACTTCGCGTGTGCCTGGATTGGGGCGTGGGGGGAAGGGCGGATCCGTATTGAATCTGCCATGGGGCGGTGGAGATTTTTTTAAAAGAGAACGGGATTTCAGATGGCAGATCAAGAGACGGATAGAGTGGTTCCCCCGATCGGCGGGCCGGTGGATGAGTACATGCGTGCACGCATCCAGCGCTTGGAGGAGTTGCGTGCCCAGGGGATTGACGGGTATGGCGGTCGTTTTGGCACCAGCGAGTCGATCGAGGCCGCCAGGCTGCGGTATGAGTCGGCCAAGGCTGAAGTCGGGGCGGAGGGCGAGCCTGCGGACGAGGCCAACCTGCCGGCGCGGTTAGCTGGGCGGGTTCGTGCCTATCGGAGCATGGGCAAGGTGATCTTTGTCGACTCATTTGAGGATTTTTACAAACTAAATGCGAAAAGAGCTTATGACGCTCTCTTA
>CALLYA010000154.1 GCA_937875495.1 uncultured Verrucomicrobiota bacterium | reverse complement strand
GAACCTTCCCACCTCCAAAGGCAGGGCGAAAACGCCACCGCGCCCTCTGCGGGAGGCTCTTCGGATTCGGATGGAAAAGTCTGGATGGGAGGGAAAGCGGATACCTTTTCAGACGACTCATAGCTGGCGGCCGTCCGAAAGGGTGGAAGCAGCACCATCCGGACCCGGAGATTCTCGCGCAGAGGCCCCAAGGCGTTTTCGACCTGGCCACGGGGGTGGGTAGAGGACATGCCCTGATCCATGCTTTTTTGGGGGGATCCTGACCGGTCAAAGGGCCGCGCGGATCTTCGCCGCCATGTCAGCCAGGGTCTCCGGTGAGGCGCCCTTCGCCCGACCGAAATCGAGATCCGCCATGGTGTCGATCGGGATGAGGTGCATATGGGCATGCGGGACCTCAAGTCCGGCTACAATCATGCCGACCCGATTGCAGGGAACCACCTTCTCCAGCGCGGCCGCAATCGGCTTCGCAGCGAGCATGATCCCCGTGAGCATATCCGCGTCCATATCAAAAAACCGATCCACTTCGACCTTCGGAATGAGCAATGTGTGGCCCGCGCGAATCGGATGGATGTCCAAAAACGCAAAAAACCGATCGTCTTCCCAGATCTTGTGGCAGGGGATGTCCCCGTGGATGATACGCGTGAAGATCGAACTCATCTCTATGCTCTCCGTATGATGCGGTTTACCCATACCCACAATTCCAACCGGTCGCATCCACCCTCTCAGGTGCCCACGATCGATTCCGTTTCTTCCAAAACCCAATCCAAGGCCGCCGCCGCACTGGACGCGATGTGATCGGCCAGCTTCTGCCCTTCCTCGATCGGGTCGTCCGCAATCAGGACCGTTTTGCAGCCGGCAGCCGCGCCAGCGTCAACATCCGATGGCTTGTCCCCAACCATGTAAGAACGCGCCAAATCGATGCCGTGCCGCTCCGCGGCTCGCAGCAACAAACCCGGTTTGGGTTTCCGGCAGCTGCAGCGATCCTCGGGCTGATGCGGACAATGCTCCATCGCTGCAAGCACCACCCCCGCCTCGGCCAGCAGCAGCCGCAATCGAGCATGCTGCGCCTGTAGATCCTCCTCGGTGAAATACCCGCGCCCAATACCCGATTGGTTCGTGACCATCACGAGGAGGTACCCCCGCGCTTGTATCCGACGCAAGCGCTCCACCACCCCTGGCAACAGCTCGATCTCGGCCGGATCCCGCAAATAGCCCTTGTCGACAATCAGGGTTCCATCCCGGTCAAGAAAAACCGCCGCCACACCCGAACTCACCGCTTCGCTCATCCCTCCGAATCCTCTCTCAGGCGATCCATCAACTCCTGCCTGCTCACCGGGACAGTCCCGAGCTTGGCGACGACAACCCCCGCCGCATGATTCGCCAAAACCGCCGCTTGCCGCGCGTCCGCCCCAGCGAGGAGCGCAAGACTGCAAATCGCAATCACCGTATCGCCTGCGCCACTGACATCAAAGACCTCTTTGGCAACCGTCGGGATGTGCAGCGGCGTGCCGGAATCCTCAAATAGCGCCATCCCGCCCGCGCCTAAAGTGATGAGCAGGATGCTCGGGTCATACCGTTCCTGCAGCCGACGCCCGACTTCCAACAGATGCTCGTCCTCGGTCAGCGGCCAAATCGGTTCCTGATGAAAACAGCCCGCCAAAGCGAATGCCTCCGCCCGGTTCGGAGTCATTACCCTCAGGCCATTGATCGGAAACGGGTTTCCAGGATGCGGATCCAGAGAGACCGGGATCCCTTTATCACGGCAGATCTGCAACGTGGCGTCGACCAATCCAGGGACGAGCACCCCTTTGTGGTAGTCCTCCAGAATGACCGCATCCACGCGGCCTTCATCGATCGCTGTCCTCAGCCGCCGAACCATCTCGTCGACGAGATCCGAACCGATCGGTTCGTCCGACTCCTCATCGATCCGCACGATCTGCTGGTTGTCCGAAATGACCCGGACCTTCACCGTCGTCTTTCGCTCAGGCGCGGTCACCAAACCCTCCGTGGAGATCTGCCACTGCTCACAGAGGTTTCGAAACTCGCCCGCGTTCTCATCCTGGCCGACCACGCCGAACGCGAGGGCCGTCGCACCCACACTGGCAATGTTCCGCATCACGTTGGCTGCGCCACCAAGCGCGAAGTTGCGGCGCGCAACACGCACGATGGGGACCGGCGCTTCCGGCGATATTCGCGTGGCATGCCCCCAAATGTACTGGTCCAGAATGACATCCCCGACCACTGCCACCCGAAACTCCGGAAATCGCTCAATCCAATCTCTGATCTCTGCCTTGGTCATCAAGTCATCTCCAGCCTCACCCCGAGCCTCTGGAACCATTCCCTCCACCCGTCGCACCGGATCCGGCTAAACCGTATCGCGCAGAGCGGGAAAATCCAATCTCCAAGAGGTGGGGATCAGTTCAGCCGACCTAGAGGTCGTTCGAAACGACAACCGCTTTCCCAACCAGGCGTTCCCATCCGGAGAGCCTCCCGCAGAGGACGCGGTGGCGTTTTCGACCTGCCTATGGGGGTGGGTAGCCGTCTCGGTCTGGTGTGATTGAGGAATCGGGGTCGGGGTCGGTATCGGAATCGGAATCGATGGAAAGCGTGATTCATCGCGAACCAAACGTCCACTACACCGTTAACGCCCAGGTGTTCGATTGTTCAGACTGTTTGGAAAGTTTCTTAGGTATACCGTTTCAGCAGACCAAGGAAGTTGCTGAAAACTGCTCCAATGAAGCTGCATTCCCCCTCCCTATACACCTCTGCGCCCCCTGCGTTCTCTGCGGGAGTCCTCCCCTTCCGGCGCCTGCGACCTATTCCCGAAATCAGACCCGATGTTCTTTCTTGTAAGAACAATTCCCCTGCTCTATTTTCACCGAACCAATTTCGTGATTCGGTCGAACGAGCAATTCAAGCAGAAGGCAGGCACAACATGGTTCAGAGGCACTCCCAAGACAGACTTCCCGACCCCAACGGCTTCTTCGGAAAATACGGTGGAAAGTTCCTCCCCCCACAGCTCGAAAAGCCGTTCGCGGAAATCATCGACGCCTACCTCCAGATCGAGAACGATGCCGCCTTCATCGCCGAGTTGCGCTATATCCGGAAGCACTTCCAGGGCCGCCCAACCCCGGTCTATCACGCGCGCACGCTCTCGCAAAAAAATGGGGGCGCCCAGATCTACCTCAAGCGCGAGGACCTCAATCATACCGGGGCACACAAACTCAACCACTGCATGGGCGAGGGCTTGCTCGCGAAGTATATGGGTAAAAAACGCCTCATCGCAGAGACCGGTGCTGGCCAGCACGGGGTCGCGCTGGCCACCGCCGCCGCTTATTTCGGACTCGAATGCGAGATTCATATGGGCGAGGTCGACATCCATAAGCAGGCGCCGAATGTCAGCCGCATGAAACTCCTCGGCGCCAAGGTCGTCCCCGTCACCCACGGCCTCAAAACCCTGAAGGAAGCCGTGGACTCCGCCTTCGACGCCTACCTCGCCGATTACGAGAACTCTATCTATTGCATCGGCTCCGTCGTCGGCCCGCACCCATTCCCCATGCTCGTCCGCGACTTCCAAAAAGTCGTCGGTATCGAAGCGCGCGAGCAGTTTATGGAGATGACCGGCGACTTCCCAGATGCCGTCTGCGCCTGCGTCGGTGGAGGCTCCAACGCCATGGGAATCTTCAAACCGTTTATCAACGATCCATGCCGACTGATTGGGGTCGAGCCGCTCGGTCGTGGTGATCAAATGGGCGAACACGCTGCCTCCATGACCTACGGACACGAAGGCATCATCCATGGATTCCGCTGCTATCTCCTGCAAAACGATGACGGCTCCCCCGCCCCAGTATACTCCTGTGCAAGCGGGCTCGACTATCCCGGCGTCGGCCCGGAGCATTCCTACATGCACGACACCCAGCGCGCCGAATACGTCACCTGCACCGATATGGAGTGCAGGGACGCATTCTTCAGACTCACCCGCCTGGAGGGCATCATTCCCGCTCTTGAAAGCTCACATGCCGTAGCTTATGCTCTTAAATTAGCACGCGAAATGAGCCGCGGGACCATCCTCGTCAACCTGAGCGGTCGCGGCGACAAGGATCTCGACTACGTCATCGAAAACTGGGGCACCGGCGACGATATCGAATACTAAACTCAATCCATCATCATCAGACACTCGGGGGGGCGTCGCGCGATTCGTTCGCGACCCCCCCCGTTTTTTTTGCGCAACATTCTTGGCAACCACCACCGCCACGCAAAAGGAAGCTCAAATTCACACAGATCAACACGGCTCGCTCGGAAGACTGGAGGAAATCCGGCATCCCCCCAGTGGGTCGAAAGGCACCTGGAGAAGAGGTCGAAGGCCCGCTGGGGCTGAGGGAGTGATTGCAGCCAAGCGCTTGGGCGGCACCGCAGGAGTGGACGTTTTGCACCGGACATTCCACGCCGAATCACGCGCACCATCGATTCCGATACCGATTCCGATACCGATTCCGATACCGATTCCGATACCGATTCCTACCCCGATTCCCCAACTGCTGCATCTGAGGATCGATCCGCCCCACTATCCACTCGACCAAAGGCCCATCCCACCATTCTGACAATGAAAACCGCTCAACCATTTAGACTCGCCCGGCTGGTCGCCCTCCTGGCTCTGGGATGGATGACCTCCGCTGCTACACCGCCCCACGGCTTTCCGATCGGCAGACCCAAGCAGATCGACGAGTTGCCGGCCGGCCACCTTCGAACCCGGTTGGAATCGTTGCCGGTTCAGGCCAGAGACCGCGCGATCCGATGGCTTGCAAGTTTCCATTTTTCCGAAGCCGATCTGCCCTCCATCCATGCCGATGCCGCCGGCGGGATCTACTATGTCTGCCCGACCGACCCCACGATCGCGGCCGAAACGGTCCCCGTGCCGATTCCCACAGAGGCCGCCGTTCCGATCAGCCCCTTCCCCAGCCACCTCGTCTTTCACAGCCGTCCAGGCGCGCCCAATATCCTCTTTCTCAACTTCTCCGGTGAGGAGATCGTCAATACCGAGTGGAATAACCTCCTGGATCGCGATTCCATTCCAGCCCTGCCCTTCAGTACCGACTCCGATCGCACGACCTTCTCGGACGCTGAACAGACCGCGATCAAGCGGATCTGGCAACGCGTGGCTGAGGACTACGCACCCTTCAACATCGATGTCACCACCGAACGCCCCGCGAGCTTCAACAATCAAACCGCAATGGCCCTCATCACCAGCCGGAATGACGCCAACGGCGATCCCAATCCACACAACACCGCCGGCGGTGTTTCCTATGTCAATGTCTTCAATACCTTCATTTTCTACAAATATCGGCCCGCTTGGATCTACCACGACAATCTGAGCAACTACGAATCGTACATCGCCGAGGCCGCCTCCCATGAGATCGGGCACAACCTCGGACTCAGCCACGATGGAAAGACCGACGGAACCGAATACTACGGCGGCCACGGGACCGGCGAGATCTCCTGGGGGCCGATCATGGGCTTGGGCTATAATCGTAACGTGAGCCAGTGGTCCAAAGGTGATTACTACAATGCCAATAACACCGAGGACGATCTCGCCACCATCGCCGGAAAGGTCGCTTACCTCACGGACGACCACGGCAACTCCCCCACCACGGCCACCGCGCTCATCGTGACCGGCGGGACGCAGATCACCGCCACGACACCGGAGACCGATCCGCACAATGTCGATCCAACCAACAAAGGCATCCTGGAGCGGAATACCGATGTCGATGTCTTCTCCTTCGTGACCGGGAGCGGACCCGTCACCCTTTGGGTCGATCCATGGATCGCGCCCTCCGGCACCCGCGGTGGCAACCTCGACATCGCCATCGATTTGTTCGGTGAGAACGGACTCCTGATCCAGAGCGACAATCCCGCCGACCAGACCGGAGCGACGATCCAAGCCACGCTCCCGCAAGGCCGCTATTTCCTCCACATCCGCAACTCCGGCACGGGCGATCCCTTCAGCAGCAGCCCGACCGGCTATGTCCCCTACGCGAGCATCGGTCAGTACTTCATTCGCGGCACCGTCCTCGGGACGACCACCTTCGTCGCACCACCCCAGGCTGAACTGCAAGTCTCCAACCTCACCCTCTCCGGTCAGACCGATCTCAGCCTGTTCGTCACCTATTCCGACGACACCGCCGTCGACATCACCACCCTCGACGCCAACGATCTTCGGGTCCGGGGGCCCAACGGCTATGAAGTCCTGGCCGAGTTCATCTCGGTCGACACCACCGTGAACGGCACCCCGCGCACCGCCGCCTACGCAATCGCGCCACCCAGCGGCAGCACATGGCTCCCCATACATAACGGAACCTATCAGGTGTATATGGAACCGGAGCAGGTCGCTGACGTCGAGGGCGCGTTTGTGGCCGAAGGCGAGCTCGGTGGATTCGAAGTCTCCGTGCCCGCCACGGTCTATTCCGCCGGCATGGATGCAAACCCCGGTTGGAACCTCGAACCGCAGTGGCAATATGGCGCGCCGACACCGATTTCAGGCGGCCCGCCGACGGCCTTTTCGGGCACCGCCGTGGTCGGGTATAACCTCGCCGGTAACTATGCCAAAAACCTCTCGACGCGGTATGCCACCACACCCGAGATCGATACCGTCGGCTCCACGGTCCTCACCCTCCGGTTCATGCGATGGCTGCGTCTCCAGCGCAACGATTCCGCATCGATTGAGGGATCCATCAACGGCAACGACTGGATCACGGTCTGGTCGACATCCGGCGGCATTTCCGACAGCACCTGGGTCCCGGTTCAATACCCGTTGCCACCCTCGCTCGCCGGAAGCTCCGCTCTTCGATTGCGCTGGGGTATCGGCTCGAATCCCGACCCCAAAACCGATGCCGGCTGGTACATCGATGACGTCGAAATCCTGGACGACGGTGCCATCGACTCCTCTCCGCCCACCGCGAGCCTGAGCATCGCCAACCTCTCCCGTGAAGGCTCCCCCAGCCACGCGTGCAGCGTCACCTATGCCGATGACACCGCCGTCCGCCTCGCTTCCATCGACGATTTCGACCTGGTCGTCGTCAGCTCCGGCGGCGCGACCAACGCCGTCGCGTTTGTGGGTGCCGACCTGCCCATGGATGGCTCGCTGATCATCGCATCCTACTCGATCTCCGCACCCGGTGGGACCTGGGATGCCGCCGACAACGGCTCCTATACCCTCGTCCTCACGGAGGGCGCTGTGGAAGATACCCTCAATAACACGACACCCCAGGCCACTCTCGGCAGCTTCGAGGTCGACATCAATCCCGTTGCCGTCGTCCCCCTGGAAATCGTCGGCATCCGCCCCGGTGAAACCGTGGGGATCAAACTCGACATTCGAGGCACACCCCAGTCCAACCTGGTCCTCGAACAGAGCCCCGATCTGGTGATCTGGACCAGCTTGTCCACCGCCACCCTCAGCCTGGACGGCACTCTCACCCTCCAAGATCCGGATCCAACCACACTCGCCCCACGCTTTTACCGGGTCCGCCCCATCCCCTAGCCCTGCGAAAAGGTAGCCCCTTTCCCAACTTGGCTTTCCCATCCGGACCCAAGAAATCTCGCGCAGAGGCGCAGAGGCGCCAAGGCGTTTTCGACCTGGTTATGGGGGTGGATAGGGTCCATTCCCCTGATCCATGCTTTCTTGGAGGGGAGGTTGCTGAAATACGTTATCGGCAGACCGATGCAGTTGCAGAAATCAGCTCCGACGTATGTTTCTGCATTCCCCCTCTGCACCCTCTGCACCCTCTGCGATCTCTGCGGGAGTCCTCCCCACTGCCTACTCCACCTCAAGGCAGATCCGGATTGGCCTGCCATAGGGCAGGGAGAAACTCGGCCTGGATAAAGTGCGGCAGCTGCAAGAGTTCCGATCGAGGGCACCAGCGACAGCGCCACACCTCGATCGGATCGTGCCGCAGGCGATCGCTCTCCAAGCGCGACAACCACCAGGCCTCCTCCCAGCCCTCGTGCAGGAAATGCAGCAGCGGACGAACCGGGTGGACCGTGACACCCAATTCCTCCCTGGCCTCACGCGCCACAATGTCACGATGCGACTCGCCCGGCTTGCCGCGACCACCCGGGAAACACCAACCCAAAGGATACGGGATCCATGGGGTCCGCTGTGTGACCAGGTAGCGGCCCTCGGCGTCGATCACCACCGCCAAACCGCTCCTGCGGATCGTCTGGCGGCCCGCATCGCGCCCCCCACGACATCCCTTGGAATAGAGGCCGCTCACGGGTCGATGATCTCCTCTAAGACCGATATGCTCACGATCGCACGAGCGGTCAGCATGACCGACCCGCGCGAGGCCTTCAATCCGTCCCGCTTCTTCTCGATCAACAGCAGCTCCCGCGAGATCTTGATCTCACCCAAATCGATCAGGTCGACCTCCTCCATCTCAATCCAGCGCTCGTTCACCTCGCGCAGACGCCCCATGTACACGAGCGAGGTGGAAGTGTCCACCACCACAATCTTGCCAATCAGTTTTTCCATAACACGCACGGTCTCCATCGTCGCACTCAACACCACGCTCACCGGCCCGATAAATACTCGACCCGCCTTCGCACCGTATCGGTTTCCACCAATGGCGATCCCTTCAGCGACTCCATGAACCGGGTGAGATCCAGGGAAAAGCCCTCACTGAAATCGCGGAGCAGCACAACGGAATTCAACATCAGCCCCAATTCAAACGGATCTTTGCTGGAAAGCAATGCCTTTTCGAGCAGCGGTGCATAGTCCGCCGCCCCGCTCAAGGCCAAGAACTCGGCCGCGCGCACCCGCACCAACAACGAGGGATCGCCCTCGGCCAGCCGCCGCGCGGCCTCCTCGAAACCTTCAGCGACTGACCCAAACCGACTGCAAACAATCAGGCCCCAGTAACGGTCATGCGCATCGGCGGAGGCCAGCGCATTCGCGATCGGCGCCCGTGCCGATTCGAAAGGCAGCAACGCCAGATCGGCTATGTCAACCAGCCGCGAAATCTTCTGCTTCTGTTCCCGCCCGTACCCCACAGGATCCCCAATGCCCTCCCGCAGGAAGTCCGGCTCTGGGATGAAACTCAGGTCAGGCATACCCTTCACCCAAGCCTGCAGCTCCGAGCGCAGACCCTCAAGCATCGCGCCGTAAGCTGGATCCCCGGCAAGGTCCTTGGCCTCGTGCGGGTCCGTTTCGAGGTCGAAAAGGGACTCGGGCGGGCGCGCCTCGAAGAATGCACGCTGTTCCGCATTCAACCGCCCGGCCCGGAAGCGCTCCAGCCACTCCCGATAGGCCGGCTGCACATAGCGATAGTGATTGAAAAGCGCGTCGACATTGAACGGTTGGTAGTTGCGTACGTAGCGGTACCGTCCCTTCCTGAGGGTTCGGACCAGGTCGTACTTCTCGTCGAACCGGTCTGCATGCCCGTACGCGATGTCCCTCGTCTCAAGCTCTGATCGCTGGACGCCCTGCCCCAGAAACGGCCTGCCGTCCATTCCCCCCGGTAGCGGCACCCCGGCCAGGTTCAGGACCGTTGCCGAAAGGTCCACAAACTGGACAAACCCCTCGAGCCGCCCCCCCGGGGCGACCGGCGCCAGGTGCCGCCAGTTCTCAGGGATGTATACGATCATCGGCACCTGGAGTCCGTCGTTGTAAGCATAGCCCTTGCTCCGCGGCAGAATCCCACCGTGGTCGCCGTAGTAGAAAATGAACGTATCCTCCAGCAAACCGTCGCTCTCAAGCTGTGCCAGAAGTCCCCCCATCTGCCGGTCGACCTCGGCGTGCCGATCCAGGTATCGGGCATACGCGTGCCGGAAGATCTCGGTATCGGGGTGAACCGGGAAAATCGTCACCGAGGCGGGATCGGTCTTCGGCGGATCAGAAAAGCCCGGCGCAGTCGGATGCAGGCTGCTCTCATGCGTGGCGCCGTAGTTCTGCACATGAAAAAAGGGCTGACCCGTAGGGCGGTTCCGGTAGGTCGCCCGATTCGAGGACTCATCCCACACACCCGCCTTCTCAGCCGGCGCGAAGTTGTAGTCCTCCTTGCTGTTGTTCGTGGTGTAATACCCTGCCCGCCGCAGGTACCAAGGGAACATCCGCAGACCTCGCGGCATCGGTACGCCGCGATACGCGCGATGATACTGAACCCCCAACCTCGGCGCATAACAGCCGGATATGATCGTGCTGCGGGAAACCGAACAGACCGGGGCGTTCGCGAAGGCATTCCCGAAGACGATCCCATGCGCCGCCAACCGTTCGATGTTCGGCATCGGCGCACCCGCCGGATGGTACAGGCGCAGCCATGCGGCGGAATTGTCCTCTGTCACCAGCCAGACGATGTTTGGCCGCTCCGCCCCGGACACCCGCCAGCCGATCCCGCCCATCGACAGAGCCAGGACCAGGAGACCCACTTGCTTCCACAACAGCGACTTCATGGCGCCACCATACCGCAGTTGACCTTGCGGGATCACGAATTTTCAGAACCACTCATCGCGGACCGGCTCGCACTTGCCGAGTTGCCGCCGCGGTTGTCTTCCCCTAACCTGGGCCTCTAACGTCCGCAGACAGTACTCCCGGAATCCAATGCCATGCCCAGCGCCACCCCATCCGACGACCGCTTTCCCCTCGAATACCTGCCGCAATACGCGCAAAACGCACCGAAGGTCTGCTCCTGCAACCGGTGCCCACGTCTGGTCGAATGGCGCAACAGCTTTCAGTCGAGCATCGTCCTCACCTCCAACCGCGGCAAGCAATTCTGGGCGCGACCGGTCCCGGGCTACGGAGATCCGGACGCCTGGCTCCTGGTGATCGGGCTCGCCCCCGGCTTCAACGGCGCCAACCGCACAGGCATCCCCTTCGTCGGCGACTTCAGCGGGCGCGTGCTGTTCAACGCACTGCACGCCATGGGCTGGTGCAGCGAACCCGATCCGCGGGAGCGCGAGACTCCGCCGATCTTGACCGGCGTCTTCATCTCCAACGCGGTCAAGTGCGTCCCGCCCAAGAACAAGCCGACAGGCCCGGAGATCGCCAATTGCCGCCCCTTCTTCGAGCAAGACCTCCGCTCCCTGCAACAGCTGGAGGCGGTCCTGGC
This sequence comes from uncultured Verrucomicrobiota bacterium, assembly GCA_937875495.1. GTDB lineage: Bacteria > Verrucomicrobiota > CALLYA01 > CALLYA01 > CALLYA01 > CALLYA01. The sequence goes on along the minus strand of CALLYA010000154.1, from coordinate 15,056 downwards.
CCTCGGGCGGATCGCGCATGACGCATACTTGCGCTTTGCCGCGGACTTCCTCGGGCGTAACCTCAAAAAGAGCGATTATCCGTTCGCCCACGGCGCCGTGCATTCATTGGGCGACGCACTCCCCGACCTGGTCGACAGCTACCACACCTCCCAACAAAACGTCTTCACCGGCCGAATGGACCAAGCCAAGCTCGCCGAACTGCTGACCTATCTAGCGGGCGCCCGAAAGGGGTAGCAGCAGGGAGGGCTCGCGGCACGAGTCCGCGTGCCGCGGCCCTTGGGCTTCAGGCCCAAGGGCGAGGTCGGAGGTTCGCAGCACGCTTTCGCGTGCTGCTGCACGGGGGCCGAGCCCCCCGTGCGAGGTCGGAGGTCCGCTGTGGGTGGGGTGTGGCAGTGGGCTTGAGGACAATCAGCCTGCAGACGAGAAGAAGTTGATGGTCGTGGGCTGTGGGTAACGCAAGGTATTTGAGTCATAATTGCAGCACCGTTTTGATGCGGGTTACTGGCGAAGCCAGAGGTCTGCCACCCTGGGAGCGCCAGCTCGCGGCACGACTTCGCGTGCCGCGGCCCTTGGGTTTCAGGCCCAAGGGCGAGGTCGGAGGTTCGCAGCACGACGGAGCGTGCTGCTGCACGGGGGCCGAGCCCCCCGTGCGAGGTCAGAGGTCCGCTGTGGGTGGGGTGTGGCAGTGGGCTTGAGGACGATCAGCCTGCAGACGAGAAGAAGTTGATGGTCGTGGGCTGTGGGTAACGCAAGGTATTTGAGTCATAATTGCAGCAACGTTTTGATGCGGGTTACTGGCGAAGCCAGAGGTCTGCCACCCTGGGAGCGCCGACGTCCCCGTCGGCTCACACTTCTCCCCCATCAGCAGGCTCAATGTTCTCAAGCCCAATGCCCAAACCCACCCACACCGGACCTCGTGCTCGCGGCACGACTTCGCGTGCCGCGGCGCGTGGCCCCAGGCCGGACCCAACTGCAAACGTTCTCAACCACATTGCCACCAGACCACTTGCCCACCCAACCCCTTTGCCGCCATTTGCGCCCAAACACCGCGCATACCCCTAGCCTGAGGTCGTACGAAAAGGCACGCTCCTACAGACGTCGCTTCCAGCCAATGGTTGCCGATCAGTCAGATCATTGTCTGAATCGAAATCGAAATCGGGATCGAGAAAATCGACGAAATCGATAGAATCGATAGAATCGAGGGGGATTCCTGTTTACCTACCACCCTCCCTCCCCCTTCTTGTCTTCCCCATGCGGCCCCGGAGACCTTTCGTTGTCGGCCAATCGGGTTTTCGGACGGTCGCTAGCCCCACAAAGTCCACCCTGTCTACTCTGTCCACAATGTCCACCTCCCCACATCAGCAGGCTAAACGTCCTCAACCACACCACTAAACCCCACTCCCAGCAAACCTCCGACCCCGCCTGATGCCCTCCAGGGGCATCAGGCTTCCGGCCCCAGGCCGGAACCTATACCCCGCCGCACGCCTGCCCGCATCTGCTCGAGCGTCGGTCGCCCCATTTCAGCGGTGCCTTCCATGCCGGCCGCGATCCCTGCCGCACCGACCGCCACGATCAGGGCGTCCTCAGGCGGCATCCGCGTCGAAGCCTGGAGATACACCCCGAGAAGGACATCCCCGCAGCCGACCGTGTTGCGCACACGCACCTCGGGGCCGACCGCTCTCCAGACACCGGACTCCGTGGCCAGAACCGCGCCCGCCGCCCCGAGGCTCAACAGCACCTGACGCGAGCCCATCTCCAGCAGCATCCACGCGATCCCTTCCGGCGCCTCCGGCGCGGTCCGCCCCTTCGACCGCAGCAGCTCCCGCGCCTCTTCGAGGTTGGGCTTGATCAGAAAGGGTCGCGCCTCCAGGCCCTGCACCAAAGGCAGTCCGGAGGTGTCGAGCGCGCACCGCAGGCCATACTGCCCCTGAACCAACTGTATACAGCGCGCGTAGAAATCGGCCGGAATTCCAGGGGGAAGACTACCGCAGAGCGCCACCAGTGGCTCGATCTTCAGCCGACTTTCCAGCAGCTCCAATAAGGCGTCCGCCTCAGACGCATCGACCGCCGGCCCAGGATCGTTGAATTTCTGGACCGCGCCGGTCGCGTCCTCAATCAGCGTGTAGTTGGTCCGCACCCGCCCATCACCCAAGGTCGCGGCAGTGCACGGAAACGTGAGCCCCTCGACCATACCCCAAAACGGATCGTGCCCAACCTCGCCCGCCAAAAGGATCGCCTCACCGCCGCCGCCCACCGCTGCGACCGCGCGCGATACGTTGATCCCCTTGCCGCCGGCCTCACGCCGCTCCCGAACAATCATGTTGAGCTCGCCCTGGCGCCGGTACCAAATCGAAGCATCCACCGCCGGGTTCGGCGTCACAGTCAGTACTTCCACGTCACACGCCCCTCTTTCCCAAGCGGACCCCTTACCCGTCCGTCCCCTTGCTATGAAAACCGCTCCCGCATCGCCGTTGCCGGCAGGCTGCATCACTTGAACAGCGCAGAGATCCGTTTGAACCGGTCCGTGCCGGCTTCGCCCAGCAATTGAAACGCAATCGTCTCCACCGGCACCGTGCGGACCCGTAACTGCCGCAAGGACTGCAAAGCCATGACCTCATGCTCCTGCCTTCGAGAGATCACCGCATCCGCCGCGACATGCGGCAGCTTACCCGACTTCAGCAGATCGACCGCCGTCAGATAGACACATACGTGCGTCTCCATCCCCGCCAGCACCCAATTGCGACACCCCGCCTCCTCGATCCAGGCCCGAATCGCCCCGTCCTCACAACAGCTGAAGGTTGTCTTGGAGAGCGGTTGGTAGAACTCACCCAGGGCCTTGCGTATAGGCTCAATCGTCGGCCCCAGCCCCTTCGGGTACTGCTCCGTCACCAGGATTGGCAGTTCCAATACGCGTGCCGCCTCGATCAGTTGTGTCACCCGCGTCATGGCCAGATCACAGCGATCCTTCGGCATCGCCTGCACCAATCGCTCCTGCGCGTCAATGACAATCACGCCGGTCGCCGTTGGATCCAACAAATGCGCAAACAATATGTCGGGATTCATCAATCTCTCCCCTCTGTTAAAAAGTCGCCTGCACCGAGCACTAAAATCCACTCTAGCACGAGCCTGTCCGAAAAGGCCATCGGGACCGAGCGCGGTTCTTCGGATGGGGAGGACTCCCGCAGAGATCGCAGGGGGCGCAGAGGGGAATTGGTAGGGGAGGGAATGCAGATACGTCGGAGCTGTTTTATGCAACTGCCTTGGTCTGCTGAACACGGTACATCTAAGAAATTTCCCCAAAAGGTTGGGATCGAGGCGTTGACCCTACCCACCCCCGTGGCCAGGTCGAAAACGCCACCGCGTCCTCTGCGGGAGGCTCTCCGGATCCGGATGGGATAGCCGCGTTGGGCCTTTCGGCAGCCGCCAGGACACGTCTGGCTTCTGCATTGTAGCTGCTCGCGGTTCCCAGTAACATGAGCCTTGTGCAACCTGTCCTTTTATTCGCCGATTGTTCACCAGTCTATCCAAGGAATGCCGCGATGAAAACGCTCCGCCTCCAGTTGCTGGTCACACTTCTCGCCCTGGTTGGACCCGTATGGCACACGCATGCGGCCGCGCCGGAGGCCGCCGACAGCCCTTACGCAAGCTGGGAAAACGGTCCGAGTCCGTCACCCGATTTTTTCCCGATCGCCGTCTGGCTCCAAAACCCCAGCCGCGCAAACGCCTACAAGTCCGCGGGGATCAATACCTATGTCGGCCTCTGGCAAGGACCAACCGATGAGCAGCTCGCCACGCTCACAGAAGCGGGCATGCTCGTCATCTGTCATCAGAATGCCACCGGCCTACGCCAGCTCGACAATCCGACCATTATCGGTTGGATGCATGGCGACGAGCCGGACAACGCGCAATCGCTCGGCGAGGGCCGCGGATACGGTCCGCCCATCCTGCCCGAGTCGATTGTTGCAGACTACCAGGCAGTCCGAGAGAAGGACCCCTCACGCCCGATCCTGCTCAACCTCGGCCAGGGCGTGGCCTGGGACGGCTGGTACGGACGTGGGGTGCGGACCCGACACCCGGAGGATTATCCGGAATACGTGAAGGGTTGCGACATCGCTTCCTTCGATATTTATCCCGCGTCGCACGATCACCCTGACGTCAAAGGCAACCTCTGGTATGTCGCACACGGAGTTGAACGGCTGAGAGGGTGGACCCAACCGGAACAGATCGTCTGGAACTGCATCGAGTGCACGCGCATCGGCAACCCTGACACCAAGGCGACGCCTGAACAGGTCCGCAGCGAAGTCTGGATGGGGATCATCCACGGTTCGATGGGCATCATCTATTTCGTCCACGAATGGGAGCCCAAGTTCAACGAAGCCGCCCTGTTGAGCGATCCGGAAATGCTCACGGCCGTTACCGCGATCAACCGCCGGATCCATGCGCTCGCACCCGTCCTCAATTCCCCATCCGTCGAGAACCCGATCAAGTTGCAGCCCGACCCGGCTGATCTTCCGATCGCCACCATGGTCAAACGGCACAACGGTCGGACCTACCTCTTCGCCGCCGAAATGCGCGGGCGCTCCGGAAAGGTGCAATTCACCCTACCCGCCCCACTCTCCAAGGCCGTGATCGAAGTCCTCGACGAAGCGCGTGAACTCACCCCCTCGCCAGAGGGCACCGTCACCGATACCTTCCAGCCGTACGCCGTGCACCTGTACCAAATCATGGAGCAATAACATTGGGGAGGGCCCATCGGGGTTAGGGACGGAGGGCCGCTGTGGCCAGAGCATGAGCAATTGTGCATTCGGGCAGCAACTCGTATGGGCAGCCCCGCTGTAGTGGGCCTTATGCCCTGAGCATTCCAAGCCGAATCACGATTCCCATCGATTTCGATTTCGATTCAATCGATTTCCTCGATTCTCCCGATTTCGACCCCGGTTTCCCCATTCTCCTTTCCCCGTCCGCGGGCATCTGGGGATCCTACGCGGGAGATTGCCGTTGCCTTGGCCATGCCTGGCAACCTATCGTTCGGGCTTACGCATTCCTGATCGCAACGTAGTTTTCAAGAACCCGATGGGAGACCGAGCGTGATCCGTGAACCGAAGGCCTGTGTCGTCGTGCCCTGCTTCAATGAGGAGCAGCGGCTGGATGGGGTTCGCGTCGTCGCCTTTGTTGCGGCTCATCCCGAGATCCGACTGCTCTTTGTCGATGACGGCAGTACCGACGGCACGGCGCCCCTCCTGAAACGGCTGCAAGAGATGGCCCCGGAAAAGGGCGCGATCGAGGTCCTGGTCCTCCCCCACAACGGCGGCAAGGCAGAGGCGGTGCGCCAGGGGATGCTCCATGCCGTGGCGATGTCGCCCGCGCCGGTCTACACCGGGTTCTGGGATGCCGATCTGGCAACTCCCCTCGATACAATACCCGTGTTCCACAGCATTCTGGAGGCGAATCCGAATCTGAGCGCGGTCTTCGGCGCCAGGGTCAAGCTGCTGGGCAGATCCATCGAACGCCGGCTCCTGCGCCACTACTTCGGCCGGATCTTCGCCACGGTCGCTTCCGCCGTGTTGCGAATCCCGATCTATGACACCCAATGCGGCGCGAAACTGTTCCGGGTGGATGACGACCTCCGCGAAGTGTTGGCCCAGCCCTTCCTCTCCCGGTGGATCTTCGACGTCGAGATCGTCGCACGTTATGCACAGCTACGCAGGCGATCGCCTGATCGGCCGGCCGCCGATCAGATCATTTACGAGTATCCTTTAGAGCAATGGCATGATATCAAAGGCTCGAAACTTCGGCTGCACGACTTTCTCCGTGCCGCCGTCGACCTGATTCGGATCCAGCGGCATTACAAATCGTGAGCGGCTGCGATCCGGTTCGACGCGTGCGCTCTGTTTTCACCGATTGCCCCGCGTGAGGACTCGCACGGATCACTACCTCCAAGGAGGGTCGAATGAAGCACCGTTATTCCCGGCGAGAGTTCCTCTCGGTGGCATCCGCCACCGCAGCCGCAACGTTTTGGATCTCCAAGGCCATGCCCGCAACCGCCGACCACCCCGTCATCCAATCGATCGAGACCTTTCCCGTCATGTACCCCATGGCTGGGCGGTTCAAGTTCTTCGAAGGCCCGGAAGGCTCACCGACCGGACGAGGCACCATTGTGGTCAAGCTCACCGCCGAAGACGGCACCGTCGGCTGGGGGCAATCCGTCCCGATCCCCAAATGGACCTATGAGACCATGGAATCGGTCAAGACAACCATCGACCGCTACCTCACACCGGTCCTGATCGGCCGCGATCCGTTCGATCTGGCCGGTGTGCACAGCACGATGGACACAGCCATCGCCCCGGGATTCACCGCCGGTGCGCCGCTGACCAAGGCCGGCATCGATTTTGCCCTGCACGATCTCTGCGGCCGACTCACCGGTCAGTCCCTGCCCGCGCGTTGGGGGCGGCAACCGAGGTCGAACCTGCTCCTGAGCTGGACCCTGAACCCGACCTCGTTGGACGATGTCGAGCCGCTGATCCAGCAGGGCTGGGACCTTGGGTACCGGCATTTCAACGTCAAAGTCGCGCCGGACCTCAAGTTCGATCTGGAGCTCTGCCGCATGGTCAAGCGGGCCGTCCCCGACGGTTTTCTATGGGCTGACGCCAATGGCGGGTATCGGACCACCAGTGACGCGCTAGAGGCCGCTCCACGCCTGGCTGATGTCGGCGTCGCCGTCCTGGAGGCACCCTTGCGACCCAACCGCATCTCCGGCTATCAGGCGCTCAAGCAACAGGGCGCCCTGCCGATCCTCATGGATGAAGGGGTCATCCGCCCGGGCGATCTCATGGAATTCATGAAACTGAATATGCTCGACGGCGTTGCCATGAAGCCCGCCCGCTGCGGCGGACTGAGCTCCGCGCGGCGTCAGATCGAGATTCTCCTCGACGCGGGCATGATGTGGCTCGGCAGCGGCCTGACCGATCCCGACCTCTCCCTCGCCGCCACGCTCGCACTCTACGGAGCCTATGACTACAGCCTCCCGGCCGCCCTGAATGGCCCGCAATTCCTCCGTGGCAGCATCCTGAAACAACCCATCACCCCCGAGGCAGGCATGCTCGCCGTCCCCACCGAACCCGGACTCGGCGTTGAGGTCGATGAAGCCAGCCTCGCCTCCATGCAAATCGAGCTCGGGCGCATTTGATCCGTCCCGACCCTCTGCGAATACGAAACCGAGCCAGATTGAATGATTGACCCAACAGGATCGATTCCCCGATCATTCTCAGAACAGACACAATTCCCTGAAAGGACTCCTCGCCATGGCAACTCTTGATCCTAACCCTGTTCCCCGTCGCGATTTCCTCAAGACCTCAACGCTCGGCGCCCTCGGTGCCGCGGCCGCCGCACATTTCCCGTTCGTCACCACCGCCCACGCAGCCGCTGATGACCCAATCCGGGTCGCCATCATCGGCTGCGGCGGGCGCGGGACCGGCGCCGCCCTCAATGTCCTGGGCGCGGGGACCAAAGTCGTCTATCCAGAGACCGGGTATCATACGGAAGACGCCGGCGTCGGCGCACGCGCGGCCGCCAAAAACGTCGAAGTCGTCGCCCTTGCCGATGTCTTTGAGGACCGCCTCCAGCGCTGCCGGACCCAGCTCGAACGGGTCGGCATGCCGATTCCTGACGACCATTGCTTCCTCGGGTTCGATGCCTACGAGAAGGTCCTGGCCATTCCACAGGTCAACTACGTCATTCTCGCGACCCCGCCGCACTTCCGCCCTGCGCACACACTCGCCGCGATTCAGGCCGGCAAGCACGTCTTTCTCGAGAAACCGGCAGCTGTGGATCCACAGGGCGCCCTGGTCATTCTCGAGGCCGGCAGGCTGGCCAAGGAGAAGGGCCTCGGTATTGTCGCCGGAACCCAGCGCAGACATCAGGGCGATTACGTGGAGACTATCAAGCGACTACAGGACGGCGCGATCGGCGATATCTTCGAGGTCCGTGCCTACTGGAACCAAGGCTATATCTGGTCGGTCGAGCGCGAACCGGGCTGGAGCGACATGGAGTGGCAGCTGCGCAACTGGAACTACTTCACCTGGCTCTCCGGTGATCACATCGTGGAACAACACCTGCACAACATCGACGTCTGCAACTGGGTCATGGGGACGCACCCAGTGAAGGCCACCAGCCTCGGCGGCAGACAGGCGCGCGTGGAATCGCTCTACGGAAACGTCTATGACCATTTTGCGACCGAGTTCGAGTACGCCAACGGCGCACGCATGTTCAGTCAGTGCCGCCAAATTCAGGGCTGCTCCAACAATGTCAGCGAAGGCGCGACCGGAACCAAAGGCGTCAGCAATTGCTGCAACTTCATCCAGGTCCACGGCGCAGAAGCCTGGCGGTTCCGGGGTGGATTCACCAATCCCTATGAACAGGAACATATCGATCTGATCAACAGCATCCGCGCCGGGGAACCACTCAATGAAGGACAGGCCGTGGGGGAAAGTACCCTGACCGCCATCATGGCCAGGATGTCCGCCTATACCGGCAAAACCCTCACCTGGGACGACTTGATCCAATCAAAGCTCGATCTCGCCCCAGCAAAGTATGAACTCGGTCCCCTGCCGATCGCCCCAGTCGCAATCCCCGGTAAGACACCGTTGATTTGAACCCACATGCACCAAAGATCCCAACAGCATTCGCCAACCAGGTGATGAGACCTTCGATCCGGTAAGTGCGGTTGAGCTCAAGGACGAATGGGGCCAACCTTCCACCCTGACGCATGACGCCACAAGCGTCATGCGTCAGGTGTCGGAATCACAGACCCGAGCGTTGCATACGCATCGCTGCCCAATCGCGCCAATGGATCCATCCGCTTCGCATCGATTCGATACCTGCGCTTGGGATCAGAATCGATTCTGATCAGCGAATCATTGACATAGAGCCGTTCGATCCGCCCCAGAATCAACGCCTGCGGACCATCGCCCACCTCGAAGATCTCGTGCAACCGGCAGGCAAACGCGACCTGCGCGACTGACAGTCGCGGCAATGGACTCCCCAGCATCGGTTCCAGCTTCAGGTTGCATCGATCCACCTCCGATTCTCCAAACGGAAGCGGCGCGGATGACCTCTGGACCTCGTGTACCAGGTCCGCAGGAGGGATATTCACCACAAAATCGCCGCGCTCCAAAATGTTCACCCAGGTGTCCTTACGCGTGCCGTCGCGTTTCTTCCCGATCGAGACCACAAGCAACGGCGGCGTGCTACAAACGCCGGTGAAATAGGAAAAAGGAGCGAGATTGAAACTGCCGGTACCATTGGCCGAAACAATCCATGCGATCGGACGCGGGATCAGCGCCTGAGTCATCAAGGCATACGCATCCGGTTTATCGAGTTGTTCAAAATCGATGATCATGGATCATATTGTGCTTTGGCCCCCGGCCCAGAGCAAGAATCCAGTGTCCAAACAATGCCCTCTATTCGGGCTTCCTTCCTGGGCATAATGCAAGGGTGGAGAGGACTACGGGGAGGTCTTCGATTGGTTGGTCAGGGGTGGCATGGATCATTTCTCCGCCCCAAAAATCGCCTCGTCAGAAGAATCTGTGAGCATACTCGGGATCGGGAAGCCTCCCGAGGTTGAGAAACAGCGCAAATCTAAGGTTTTCATTGCTCTTAAACCCAAACAATTTTCTCGTAACGAGATTTACTCGCCTGTTTAGGCTCTCAAATCAGATAACGGTCGTTCGTTGATTCCTTGGGATACATCCTTTCCAGTTGTGCCCGGTCGAGTTCGGTGTAGACGGATTGCGCTGCCGCAACCTGAGCACTCCGCTGTGGACAAGCCACATCGCGGGTAACACCGGCGGGGCGAAGGTCAGATTAGGTATGACGAGTGTCAGTCTCATCTTCTCTCAGCCCACCGTGTGCGAATGAGGTGCTGCCTATTGAAGGTCGCCTTCACTCGGCTTGTTCGAATTCCCCTTCTGTGCCCCGGTATCCTCGGGATCAAGGTGCACGAAGTACTGGTTCGGCTTTCCAGCGCCGCTTCCTGCCCACCCTATGCCGAGACCCGGCCACGTGTCACGACCTGTGATATTGAGACCGAATGATTCACCGTGCACCCTGCCGAGCTCAATCACAGCTTCCGCCTCCTCGCCAATCTTATCTGCCGCAATCAGTTTAAGGTACGGCCCGTCGTAGGACACGCCAACATTGATGAAATTGCTTGGTGGCGATCCCTGACTCAGTGTGACTTCGCTTGGCGTCATTTTCCCCACATTAGTACCATCTGCATTCCGCAACTCCAGGCTGCGTGCTTGAATGCGATTGAACTAAGCGAGGTCTTGCATTGAATTGAGCCTAAGAGAAATCCTGGTCACCTGCACGCTGAGCAGCACTACGGCCAGGACCAAAGCGGCAATGAGGAATTTTCCCATTGTGTTCATACGTGGATTGCTCCCTTCGAATCGCGGCAATCACCTCTGGAGCAGTCGATGCGCCGCAGGTTCGACGACTGAGCCGTCAGGTGAAGGGAGCGCTGCGGAATTCCCGTCCGTGTGCATGGCATTGTTCGCCTTCCTTCATTTCTGTGTTTGCCTCTGCCTGGGTCCGGTTCTATTAAAATTGAGATCGACTGCTGGCATGCCCAAGAAGCCGCCCAGAGCTGCTGCCGAGCCTGCGGCGACAAGCTCCACAGGGCTGATGATCCGCGCAATGCACGTGGAGTCCCGCACAGCTCATAGAGCAATGGGACAGACGTTATAGCTTCTGCTGCTCTACCGAAGGCTGTCGCCTCCGGCACACCCCTGTATCTGTGCGCTTCTTGGGAAGGAAAGTCTATTCCGAAGTGTTCGTCGTGCTGTGAGCGGACGCGATATTTGATGGCGCGTTTTTCTACTTTTGTGATGGAGTCTGGGGACTGCCTTTGTTGGTTCATGTCAATGGGCTACTGGCGGTGCTTGCGCTTGCATGCCGGAGTACGGGCTCGGGTAAATTAGTTCTTGCCACAGAGGTCACCGAGAACACAGAGACACAAGTCCTTTCCGATCTGAAAGAAATCCGGCTGAAGCGGGGGTTGTCTTGTCGATGGAAGAATCTCTCTGTGAACTCTGTGCCCTCTGTGGCTAAGGATTCTCCTTTTCCATCCAACCAAACCGATGGCCCCGGAGTCGCAAGCAAATCTCCCCCTCTCCGCGCCTCTGCGCGAGTCCTCCCCATCCGGATCCGGAGAGCTCGCATTGCGACACAATGAGATTTTTGGACGGGCTCGGGTGAGTAAGTTCTTGCCACAGAGGTCACCGAGAACACAGAGACACAATTCCTTTCCTATCTGAAAGAAATCCGGCTGAAGCGGGGGTTGTCTTGTCGATGGTAGAATCTCTCTGTGACCTCTGTGCCCTCTGTGGCCAAGGATTCTCCTTTTACATCCAACCAAGCCGATGGCCGGAGTCGCAAGCAAATCTCCCCCACTCTGCGCCCTCTGCGTCTCTGCGCGAGTCCTCCCCATCCGGACCCGGAGAGCCATGCTCGGTCCCGATGGCCTTTTCGAACGACCTCGACAGCCGACCTGACTTCTGCCCTCCAGCTTCAGGCATCAGGCAACAGGTCGGAAATCTCCGCAGGGGATCGCTGGTTTTGCACGAGCGATGCCATCCCACGCATCGCCGGGTTGACGTGGTGGAAGAAGCGTTTGTAAGCCTTGCAGAGATAGTTCAGGCCCGGCTCGCCGTCCGGGGTGCGGATGAATCGATTCTTCGGGCATTCGCCGTTGCATGCAAAACGCACCTCGCAGGAACGGCAATAGGCGGGCAACTTGTCGGCCTTTGCCGCACCGAAGGCACGCTGGCGCGGACCGCGCACCATGTCGCCGAGATTCTCCTCCAGCAGATTGCCGAGGCGATAAGCCGGATAGGCAAAGTGGTCACAGGAGAAAACCGAGCCGTCATGCTCCAGCGCCACCGCATCCCCACAGGTCTCCCGGAACAGGCAGAGGCCTGAAGGATTGCCGAGCCAGATTCCGAGCGAAACATCGAACAGCTGGACAAAGACCTTGCCGACGTCGTGGCGGACCCATTCATCAAAAATCGTGGTCAGGAAGCTTCCGTAGTCATCCGGGTCGACCGACCACTCCGTTACCTCCACCTCGCCCGTCCCGTCGCCCGGTGGCGGGGCGTGATCCAGACCACGCAGGATCGATTCCGCCGAGGGCTTGCGCTCCACCAGCGGAATGAATTGCATGAACCCGGAGCCGGTCTCCTTGAGGAATTGATAGACCTCCAGCGGTTGCTTGGCGCTCTCCCGATGGACGACCGTGAGCGTGTTGAAGTCGACCCCGTGTCGTTTCAACACCTCCAACCCTCGATATACCCGGTCAAACGTGGGCGCCCCACGCTTGTCCACCCGGTACAGGTCGTGTAACGCCTTGGGACCGTCGATGCTGAGGCCGACCAGGAACGACTCCCTCTTGAAGAACGCACCCCAGTCGTCATCCAACAAAACACCGTTTGTTTGAAACGAGTTTCGGATCACGCGTCCAGTGCCATAGCGCCGCTGGAGGGCAACCGCCTTCTCGAAGAAATCCAACCCCATCAGGGTTGGCTCGCCGCCCTGCCACGCGAACAGGACCTCCGGGCCACGCTGGGCTTCGAGGTGCTGGCGCACATACGCCTCCAGCACCTCGTCACTCATTCGAAAACGTGCCCCCCGTCCAAACAAAGATTCCTTGTCCAGATAGAAGCAGTACTCGCAGTTCAGGTTGCATATCGCCCCGGAGGGCTTTGCCATCACATGGAATTGATCGGGTGGGGTTGGCATAGGTCTCGTTGTATTACATCGCCACTCCGACATCGAGTGCGGACCAAACCACGCGGTAAAACGCCTTTGTTTCGAGCGCATCCACCTCGTTGAAGATGACCGGTCCGTTGTTGCCGATGATCGGTTCTCCGATATCACTCCAGCTCGCCAGGTCGGTTGACTTCTGCACCTGATAGCGGGTGTTCACATGCGAATAGAACGTGACCTGTACGGCCACACGATCCACCTCGTCCTCTTCCCATCGCACAACCTGGAGCTTCAGCTGCTTGGGACCTTCGGGGCCGCTGACCGGAGTCTCTGCCAGCCGCCCGCTCGGAGCTGTCTCCGCCGCCAGAATCCCCTGGAGTGAGGCGTAGGCCTCAGCCTGATCGGGACTCAGTACCGGCGGCACAAACCCAACATCGGAGAGGTTAATCGTCTCCAATGGGCCTGGGGCGTTGTAGACCGTGGCACCCTCTGCGCCGTCGTTGGCGTAGTAATCCCCGCCGGTCGGCCGGAGGTCGTAGAACTCGCCCTGGTCCGGCGCCGGTGGATTCGTACCGCTGCCATCCCAGTACCGGACCAGCTTGAAGTCGGGTGTGCGCAGGGCCTGGATCCGGTTCGGCGGTGGAACCGCACCCTCAGGCCCCACCGTGGCCTCGTCAGCGGCCGCGAAGATGTCATCGAACGTGAACAGGACGTACGGCTGGGCGGCCGTGGCGGATTGGTTCTGATCCGGGTCCAGCACCACATGACTGTAATCGACACCCTTAAAGCCTTTCGCCTGCCAATCCGGCACCCCGGTCAGCGAACAGAGGGTCGGGAGCAAATCCACATGCGAGACCATCGCGTCCGTCGTCTTCGGCTCGGGGAAGAGGTCGGGGTTCGACCAGATGAGCGGCACACGCAGGGTCTCTTCATAGGCGACAAACGCCTTCTGGCGCAGGCCGCGGTGAGCCATGCCCATTTCGCCATGGTCCGAGGTGCGAATGATCAGGACATCCTGCAGCGCGGGACCAGAACCGTCGCCGTCGGGATCGAGGACATCCAGCAACTGCCCCATCTGCTTGTCCACCGCCATCATCAGGCGGCCGTAAAAGTTGAGGTAGTTCTGCTGGCGCTGCTTCGTGATCAATGGCCCAAGCCCACCCGCAATCACGACCAGAGCCTGAGTCTGGGCATCCGGTTTGCCGGAGAGATCCTCATCCACTGTCGGCGGGAGCTCGATCGCGGGATCGGTCGGCGCGAGCCAGGGATCGCCCGGCTCCTCGTAGCCGCCATCCTCGTCGTACTGGTTGGGATAACTGAGACAGTCGTGGGGATTGACGAGCGAGACGATCAGACAGAACGGCTTGTCATTGGCGCTGCTGAGACGATTGGAGAGCCAGGCCACAGCATCGTCGATAAAACGCTGATCATTCTTGACCGTATGCAGAGCGTCCGCACCACCAAATGTCTCCTTGCGAGTGTCGCCGCCCGCGTCCGGTGCGCCCCATTCATCAAATCCGTATCGGGAGATGTCATCGTCGATGTACGTGCCGTCCGCAGCCTCCACCCGGCTGGTCATGTGCCACTTGCCCTTGTAAACCACGTCATAGCCGGCCTCCTTCAGGCATGTCGCCAGGTTCGGCAGGCTCGGGTCGAGCTGCGGCTCCGTCGGCGACTGCGCGTAGTCCTCGGTCAGAGTCGCGGCGGCATGATGCTGGGCCGGGTAGAGACCGGTGAAGAGCGAGTTCCGGGACGCCGTGCACATCGCGGCCGCGGTAAAGGCGTGCTGAAAGGTCAGGCCGCGATCCTTCAGACGCTTGGTGTTCGGCAGGTTCGCATCATCCCAACCCTCAGGCCACCACATCGGCGGACGCTCTTGGTCCGTCAGAAAGAGAATGATATTCTTTTTGTCCGGTAGCGCAGCCGCCACGGTCTCGCGCGAGACCAGGCCCAGGAACTGGGTCCCGAGGAGGCCCGCGGATGCGCCGGCCGAGCGCTTCAAGAATTGGCGACGAGGAATACGGTTGGGGTTCTCAGTACTTGGCTGCATATCGAATCCACCTGTGGTGAAACGCACCGTGGGGGAGTGGCGGGCGGTATTGGATGAGCTAAAAAAACAACGGGGATGGGACCCTCCCATCCTCGTTGCGGACAATTTTTATCTGTCACCCTTACCAATCACGACAGATGCTGTCAAGTATTGCGGCGCTTTTGGTACGCTAGAGCCCGTCCGAAAAGGCAGCCGCTTTCCCATCCGGACCCGGAGAGCCTCCCGCAGAGGACGCGGTGGCGT
>CALLYA010000153.1 GCA_937875495.1 uncultured Verrucomicrobiota bacterium | reverse complement strand
GCTCGGCCCGCCCACAAACAGCGCGTCCGGACACTCCGCATCCAACGACACGCCCCCGGTTTCAGAGCCCACCAAAGACTCCGTTGCCCCCTCCTCACGGCGCATCGGAAGCACAGGCGCCGCCTGCCCCTTTGGGCCCTCCTCAGGAACCTGCAGGAGCTTGATCCGCCCGTACCAATCCGGCCTCGGATGCACCGGCCCCGCCGGTCCGGATTCCGCCGTTTCCTCCCCAGACTTCAACCCGTAAGCGGTCCGTACCTCCTCGTACGCCGCAGGCGAAATCGCCCCCTCCATCCGTAAACGCCGCATCTCTTCCAAAACCACTCGCCTGCGATGCCTGGGCCGGGGTCGGCGGATGCGCCTCCCAATCAATACAAGCAATAAAACGCCCCAGATCGGCCACCAATCCCTTAAAAGCCACTCCAGGATCTCCAGCGCGAACAACAATGTATGCATTCCCCACACACCTCTCCCGCCCCGTACAACTTCCGGCCTCCAATGCCTCAGGTGACTCCACTCTATCGGAACCACCCCACCGCACCAAGGAAAAGCCTCGTACAGCAGAACACGTGCCAACTTGATCAAAAACCGACCGCATCGAAACGGCCCCTCTTCTTCCTCCCCTGAGCCCCAAGGCACAGCATACGGGTGTCCGGAAAATGCTTTTCATATTACAATTAATGTATAATACCCCCTCGCCAAGTCCGCAGGACGCCTGCTCCGCTCAGTATGACCGCGCCGCTCGAGGAAGTCTGCAAGACCTTCCAGCCACGCTGCTCGAACGCCCATCGCATGGCACTCTCTGAGGCATACCCACCAAACCGCTGGGAGGATAGGACACAGATCGCGCCCGCCGGCGCTTCGGGTATGCGTTGCAGTGCGCCGAGGCTGGCGGACTGCGGCACGACATAGAGCACCAAACGCCCCGGCGGCCCCTCGGGGATTCGTGTCGGGATACGGTCTGTCAGCCACCAGGTCACTCCACCATGATGGATCAGCAGGCCCTCGCCCTGCAGGCTTTTGACGTTGAACGGGGCAAGCCAATCCGGAGGATTTGCACCCACTGCCGCATGAATGTGCGGAAACTCCTCGGCCAAGCCGGCAGCCGCATCACTCCGCCCCGACCGATCGATCAGCCAAAGCCCGAAGGCTTGCCCGCCCCCCTCCGCCAACGTGAAAAAACCGCCCGCCCGGTCCATTCGATTCTTGCTCAGAACCGCACGCAATCGGGCCCCGATCGGCCAGGCGGCATGATGCCCCTTCAAGACCCGACGACCGAAATACCGGCTGCCACTATCGACCAGCAGGATGTCCCTACCCGCGCAAAAAAAGGCGCATCCCCCACCCTCACCCGTGTGAAACAGAACCGCTTGCGGGGCGCGCCCCGCAGGGCTGCAGATCACGATCGCCATCCCCAGCGCCGTCGCTGCGAGGTAGGCCGCGATGGCCTGTCGCCTGAATCCTATCAGCAAGGCGGTCGCACCCAGCAGGATCATACAGGCGGTCACGCTCCCAATATCCCACCCCGCCACAGGAACCGCCCACGCACCACCCGGCAGGGATGCGCCAAAGTCCGCAAGCCCGATCAATACCCGGATCAACCGGAACAACCATTGAAATCCGAGATCAGATCCGCAGGCCGCCTTGATCAAGTGCGCCGCTCCACCGGCCAAGAGGATCACCGAGGTCGTCGGTATCGCGGCCAGATTCATCAATAACGAAACAGGCGTCACCAGCCCGAAGAGTGCCCGCGACCAAGGGATGAGCCCGAAAAAGGCCGCCAACGACGCACTCAGAGAAAGCCTCAACCAGCGGGAGCCACCCGCCCGGATGAGGTCCCACCGCCCCCACAGCGATCGAGGCTTGAAGACATCCGGCATCCCCCACCGAGGTAAGCGGGTATAGAGTACCGGCGCCCAGAGCATGAGCGCCACCACAACCGTGAAAGAGATCTGGAGTCCCACCTGCGACCCCTGCCGCTGCCACAGCAATGCAAAGGTGGCCGCCGTCCAAAATGCGGTCACACTGAGGTTGCTGCGACGCCTGAACAGGCTCGCCGCGGCCCAGAGGCAATACATGATCCCGGCACGCATGGCCGGAGGGGACGCGCCGGCGACCAGGACATAGCCGATGACCGGTAATACGCTGAGCGGGCGGACGATCGCAGGTGGCCAGCGCAGGCATCCACGCAGGATGGCCACGCAAATTCCGGCCACGAGCCCGACATGCAATCCGCTCACGACCAACAGGTGCATCAACCCCGCACGCCGGAAATCCTCCCGAATCAGGTCCGACAACCCCTTGCGTCGACCCAGCAGGATCGCCAACCATACCTTGGCGGAATCGGCGTCCCGATCCGATTCGATCGCCGTTTCGACCTGTGCCAGCAGCCCCTTGCGGGCCTGCGCCCTGGCCCGGGCCAAGATGCGCCCAAGCATCGGCGCCGGCTCGAGCCGGATCGGCTCGGAAAACCCGGTGATGTCCCACCATCCGGAGAGCCCATTCGCCTTGGCGGAAGCGACGCCGGAGCGTTCCCCGGGGTTGTCCGCCTCCTCGAGCCCCTCCCAGCGGCCACGCCCCTCGATTCTCGCCCCCGACCATGCGGTGGGGGCCCAGCGGTCCATTCGTCCATGACGATCGGAGATCCCTAAGACAATCGGAGGCTGATAGCCCCTAGCCTCGCGATCGTTCCCAATTCGATCCACACAAACCGTCCAGAGCTCACGATCCCAAAGATAACGCAGACGCCCCTGCAGCCGGAAGACCTCCCCCGCCCAGTCATCCTCAGCGGCACACCCACGACGCCACTGGGTTTCGAAACGCAGTCCCTGCACCAACCCGAGCGTCGCGCCACCGACCACGAAGAGAACAATCAGATTGGCGGAGCGCGGTCCGCGCTGCCGGCCGGCGAAACGTGAAAAGAGAACCACCGCAGCCAACACACCAAGCACGCAGATGACGCCCAAGGCGAACCACGGCAGCGTACGCCCCAAAACCGCCCCGCCGGTCACAGCCGCGGGAAGGAGGCATTTCCCCGGACATCCACCCTTCGACTGGCAAGCAGCTTCGCCGATGGTATACTTCAGCCTGTGAAGACGCTCCATTCCTCCACGCAACCATCGTGTGCGCCTGTCGCACTGACCATCGCCGGGTCCGACTCCTGCGGCGGCGCCGGAATCCAGGCCGACCTGGCCACCTTCCACGCCCTGGGCGTCCATGGCGCATCGGCCATCACATGTCTCACCAGCCAGAACTATCGCGAGGTCAACGCGATCTTTCCCGTCGCCCCGGATTTTGTCCGCGCCCAGATCATGACCGTGGCCGAGGACCTCCCGATTTCTGCTCTGAAGACCGGGATGCTCTATTCCTGCGAGATCATCCAAGCCGTCGCAGGGGCCATCCGGGATGCGGACCTCTCGAATCTGGTCGTCGACCCCGTCATGTGCGCAACCAGCGGCGCGGTTCTCCTGAGGAGCGATGCCATCCATGCCATGGAGGAACTCATCCTCCCGAAGGCGACCCTGATCACACCCAACGGCCCGGAGGCCGAGCAAATCCTCGCCCGCTCAGGCATCGAGACACGTGAGACCATGATCGCAGCCGCCGAAGAACTCGCCGCACGCTTCCAAACCGCCGTCCTGCTCAAAGGCGGACACCTCTTCGAACGTGGCTCACACACACATGTGCTCGATATTTGGGTCGGCCCTTCCGGTCGACATGAGTTCGAACGTCCCTCTCATGCGATCATGTCACACGGGAGCGGTTGCACCCTCTCCGCAGCCATCGCCGCCCACCTGGCGCAGGGCGATGCCCTCCTCCAGGCAGTGGAGCATGGCCTGGCCTTTATCGACCATGCCTTTCAAAACCCCGTCCGGGTCGGCCCATACACCGCCCTGAACCGGTTCGCTCCGGATCGGTAACCACGCGCAGCCCGTGCTCCTGTGTGTGCCAAGGATCGAGACTTGTCGCCTATTCTACGCTCCGGATAGCCTGACGGACAAGCCAAATCCGGTTCGATCAAGGGCCCCTCAGCGAACGTAGAGCTCGTATTCAAAGAATTGCTTGTAGGCCAGCCATTCGTCCGTCCCATTGTCCGGCCCTAAATAGTTGGGAAACTCCTTGTTCGAGTCGACGAACGTCCAGACGTGTCCATCCAGACCTAAGACGTTGTACTGGTTCTTGTGGCAGTACGGACCGTATCCGCGCGTCACGATGTCGGAACAGATGTTAAACTGTGAATCCCGCGATAACTTTACCGGCCGGCCCAGGAACCAAGGACTCCGCCCCGCCGCAGTTCGGTCATCAAGCGAGTCGCGATAGTCATACCCGATGTTCACAATCCCATTGCGCCCCCAATTATGCATCCCGTTCGGGTTGGTCCTTCCAAATACAAACCAACCGTTCGGAGACACCTCCGCCATCGACGGACAGTAGAAGACGTGTCGAGTGCTCTGTGGGACCGGCACATAGTCGGCCGTGAGGAGATACCCAAGGCCGACCGGCTGGAACCGTCCGGTCAAAGTGCTCTGGTTCCAGATATCATGACCGTACGGACAGTCCCCCGGAGGGGCCAAATCGTCGAAGTCCACCGAGTACAGATTGATGCCTATCCCTATCTGCTTCAGGTTGTTGATGCAGGCAGCCCGCCGCCCCGCCTCCTTCGCCTTGGAAAGCGCGGGCAGGAGCATGGCCGCCAGAATCGCGATGATCGCGATCACCACCAACAACTCGATCAGTGTAAAGCCTTGCCGTTTTTGAACTCGCATCGAGTTCCTCCCTTTGCCACGCCGCCCTGAGGTGCAGTGGCGCACCCCAGGCGGCGTTTCCCCTCCGTCATATCCTTCCGGGCTCTGATCCGAGGTTGACCGAAGGACCAGATAGACGCCCTCGGACCCAGCCTGAGTCGACGGACCGGACCACCGGCCCGCCGACCACAGGCAGGCCCCCGAAACCGTCAGGGTTCGGTCCGAACCCTGAAGAAGCGCTGGCTCGCAACCGGTGGTTGACTCACAGTGGTAAGGTTGCCAACCCCAGTGATCGTCGTGATCTCATCCCAAGGCCCCTGTGGGGACTCAGCCCACTCGATATGATGGGCTGCACCGGCAACCGACTGAAACGTAAACTGGAACTCTCCGCTGACTATCCCCACGGTCTCAATCCGGACCTGCTCACCACCGCTTCCATAGTCGAGGTGCACCGCCAACTGGAAGACCCCCAGAAATCCGGTGCCACCCGCGACTCCGCCCTCGGTCCCAATGATCCGAATTCCGTCGATCTCCCCGGATAATCCCGTCGGTGTGAAGATCGCCGTCGCCCGGGTCGGCGGACCGAAGTCGACCGCCGGTAGAGGATGCCCGTCCAGAACGGTCAGATAGTCCGAGGTATGATCCACCGTCGTCCAGGTCGCGCCATGGTCGTCGGTCACCTGTACGACCGGCTCCACCAGATGCGTGGCACTGTCGAGGACCCCTCCCGAACCAGGGCTGACATTGTTCACGCCAAACCAGCCACCGTCGAAAAAGATGGCCAGGTCGAGAACCAGTCGATCGATCTCCTCCGAAGGTACCATCGTGTCCCAGAGGATACCGACATAGCTCGCCGTGGAGGGGGTGGTCGCGTTGTACGTGTCAACCCGGGTATCCATGTTGCCATCTGTGATGTGTGCAGCAATTCCCGCGTTGAACAGTGGGACCGAAGGGCCGGTTGCGATCGACTCCTTGGTACCGAGAATGCCCACCCCCAGACTCGCGATGTTGGTCGGCTTGCTCTGAGCCGAAGCAGGGTCAGTCCCATCCCGTACCTCAATCGCATCGGGGAAGAGATCTCCGTCCGTGTCCGTAGCAAGCGGGTTGGAGTTGTGCAGGTCGACCTCGTCCCCGTCAGAGAGTCCGTCCCCATCACTATCCGCATTGCGGGGATCCGTACCATGCACCAAGACCTCGTCGCCGTCGTTGAGCCCATCACCATCGGAATCGGCATTCTGCGGGAAGGTGTTGTAGGTGAATACCTCTTCCCCATCGGGCAAACCATCCATGTCCGCATCGTCGTCATGCGGGTCAGTCCCGAGCTTAAACTCCTGAAGATTGGTCAGCCCATCATTATCCGGATCGAAAGCGGCATCGTTCGTGCCGACACTCAACCCGTTCGCCACCTCCCAAACATCCTCCATCCCATCACCGTCAGTGTCCACGGTCACCGCAGCTTCCAACTCCAACTCAAAGATCCCGAGAAAACCGTTCGCATCCGCACCGGCCATGCCGCCGTTCTCGCCGATAATCCGAAGGCCCGTAATCCTCGAGGGCGGTGTGGTCAGCTCAAACACCGCCGTGACCGAGGTCGGATTCGGATTGCCGCCGCCCCCGATTCCATGGCCGTCAAGCGCGGTGAAGTAATTGGAGGTATGCCCCACATCCATCCAGGTCTGACCATGATCGTCAGTGGCTTGGATGGTCGGTTCTATCAGGTCCGTATCGAGCAGAAACGAACCCGCTCCGGGATTGAAGCCCGAAAGGCCGAACCATCCACCATCCGTGAAGGTGGCAAAGGTCAATGTCAAGGTCTGCACCGGGATTGTGATCGGGGTCGTCCACTCAATGCCCGCATAACTGACAATGTGGGTGTCGCCCGGGAACCAGTTGTTCGCCTGCGTATTCAGATCACCGTCGTTGATCGCCCATGCAACCTCGGCACCGTTGACGTGCGGGATACCGATATCAAAATCCACCCAGTCGTTCACACCCATGATCGGAGTCCCAAGCCGGGCGATATTGGACGGATGGTCCATGATGTCGTTCGGATCATGCCCGAGTTCGACCTCGAGGCCGTCTCCAAAACGGTCCGCATCGGTGTCTTCAATCAGCGGGTTGGTATTCGTCTCGGTCAGTTCACGACCGTCCGAAAGCCCATCCCCATCGGTGTCCGCACGAAGGGGATCGGTCCCGTGCGTGACCACCTCCGCCTGGTCGCTGACCCCATCGCCATCGGTATCGGCCATCAGTGGATTCGTGCCGTGAAGGAAGAGCTCATCCGGGTCACTCAATCCATCTTCGTCAGTATCGGCGTTGTTGGGATGCGTGCCGTGATTGAACTCCTCGGTGTTGTCTAAACCATCGCCATCCGGGTCGCCCGCTGAGTCATCGGAACCAACCGTCAGCCCATTCGCCTCCTCCCACACATCCGGTAGCCCATCGCCATCGGAATCCGACGAGGCCTGCGCTTCGACCTCCAACTCAAAGACCCCGATGAATCCGTTCGGATCGGCTCCCGCCATTCCTCCGTTTTCACCGATAATCCGAATCGACGTAACCCCTTGTACCGGCGCGCTCAACGTAAAGACCGCCGTGGCGGAGGTCGGGTTCGGTTGGTCGCCCCCCCCAATCAAATGCCCCTCGAACACGTCCAAATAATCGGAGGTGAAGGCGACCTCCGACCAGCTCACCCCGAAATCGGTCGAGATCTGGACAACCGGTTCAATGAGATCCGTCAGCCAGAGATCCGTCCCCGGTGCGGGTGCGAATTCGGACACGCCAAACCAACCTCCGTCCAAAAATGTCGCCATGGTCAGGGTCAGACTCGAAATCGGATCAAACCGCTTCCAAGGCCATTGGATCCCCACATAACTAAAAACCTGCCCGCCATCCCCCGGCGCTGCACCCCACCAATTATCCACCCGGGTGAGGGGATTCCCATCGTTGATATTGCTCGGCTCGCCGGCATTCGCATGGGGCGTTCCGGCATCCGTATCGATCGTGTCGTTCACCCCGATGATTCCTGTCCCCTCCGGGGCGATGTTGACCGCCTCAACAGAGAACAACGCCACGCTGAAGGCCAAGATCACCCCCGCTAGCTGAATCGACCTCCCGGCACGGGCACGCCATGAGCAGGAGTCCATATGGAATCGAGACATCACACCTGCAATTGCATTCACGAGAACACCCTCCCATATCGATCGCCATCAAACAGCAACCCCAGAATCGGGCGAATGATGAACCGAATTCTCCTACCGCCAAGGCCCTGTACGATTCGACAATCTCCATCGCGCCCGGGGCCCGTCGGTCAAGGGCTCCGGATGGGGTTCACACACCATTCGACTCAAGGTGATCCCAGGATCGGATCTAACCATTTTTAACTGACCCAACTGACAAAAGACCAGCAAAAAAAAGGGGGCCTTCGGCCCGGTAGGTAGAAGCTATCCGAAAAGGTCAATGGCGAAGAAAGATCGGGGTCGGGGTCGCTATCGGTATCGGTATCGAAGGGTCGCGGGATGGGATTCGGCCATAACAAACCGGGGAACGCATCCGTATTGTTGCGGCGCTGACAATACTCGGCATCGAGGT
>CALLYA010000152.1 GCA_937875495.1 uncultured Verrucomicrobiota bacterium | reverse complement strand
ATTGTTTCAAATCAATCAAGGACCCTCGGCGAGGACACGGGCTGTACCACGCACAATCCTATGTCTTGGCATGTGCGGCAGCGGCGGTCTTAATGGGCGCGGCCGGCTATCAAGCCATCGAGGATGTTTGCCAAAAATTCACCCCAAGGCAGCTTCGTGCTTTGGGCTGTCGACGAGACAGAGAGGGCAAATATAGACCTCCCAGTGATTCGACGATTTATCGCGTGCTGAAAAAAATTGATCCCCTGGAATTCGATTCGGCCATTGGACACTGGCTGCTTCAAAGGGAGCTTTCAGAGGTTACTCAACTGGCCATTGATGGGAAAACATTGCGCTCAAGCGGCCGCAAAGACGGAAAACCCTTACAACTGCTTTCCGTGGTAACGCATCGGTTGCGTTGGACCTTGTCGCAGATTCCGATTCAGGAGAAGAGCAACGAGATTCCAGCCTTTCCGAGACTAGTGCGGCAATTACCCAATGCTGAGAAGGTTCTCATTACTGCGGACGCCATGCACTGCCAACAGGAGAGCGCCAGGGTCGTTACCCAAGAGCTCGGATGGGACTATTTGTTCGGTCTTAAGGGGAACCAAGACGGAATCCTCGAACGTGCTCAGACCCTGCTCATGAAGCAGGGTCCCCCCCCCTGAGGAGAATATAGAATGGGAAGCCGGTCATGGACGATTGGAGCGTCGAAGAATTGCTCGCATAAGCGTGACTCCTGAGCAGATCGGCCTGTGTGGATGTTGGCAGATCATCGCGGTCTACCGAGACCGTATCCAACTTGATCGAGAAGCCGATTCCAGCGAGAGCACCATAGCTTATTATGTAACCAGTCGAACCAAGGACGAATCATCCGATCAAGAACTGCTGATGGCTATTCGGGGGCATTGGTCGGCTATCGAGAACGGGGTGCACTATCGTCGGGATGTCTCCTTTGGTGAGGATCAATGCCGTATCGCAAATCAGGTCGCTGCACACATGATGGCGTCTTTGCGAAATCTGGCAATCGCACTGTATGAGCTCCATACGGATAAACAGCAGGGGTATTCGGTCGGGCTTAAGTCGTGGTGCCGAAGCTGCAAGCCCTCCAACGCCCTATCTCTGCTACGAACTGGCAGAATGTAACAAGCATCAACCACGAATCGGAAGTTTGGGCTGCACTGAACCTGAAGTGGCGCAACCCTAAGCCATTTCTCGGAACTCCTTGTTCCGTGGGAACCAATGCTCTTTCTCAGAGGCGAGTGATCACCACCGGCGCCGGTTTTTCCAAAACCGGCACGCCGACCGTTCATTTCGTTCTTTTTGCGGCGAACAAAGCCGCACGGGGACAGTGCGGTCTCAACCAGGTGAAATATCCC
>CALLYA010000151.1 GCA_937875495.1 uncultured Verrucomicrobiota bacterium | reverse complement strand
TCCGGATGGGGAGGTCAGGTTGAGAATGCGGCTACCTTTTCGGACAGGCTCTAGCTCTCGCTCCAGGCACATCGGACCGACCCCGCCCCTGATGCAGCAATCTCACCGGACCGAAGGCCTGGGAGGTCCGCATGGGGTGAAGTGCCGGCGCTGGGGATTCCCTTTGAAAAGGGGTGTTTTCCCGAAACCGGGACTGGACAGTTCGATGGGAAGTGCGGGATGGTTTCGGGGATGTGAACCGATTGATCGATCGACCCTTACTCTGAGGCCGGTACGCAGAACATGTGCAATACCAAAATTTTACAACGTATTCGACTTGGTTGTGTATTCGGGTTGATCCTCGGCATGGCCACCTCTTGGAGACCCAACACAATGGCGGAACCGCTCACCTATCCCCGAACCCGCACGGTCGACCAGGTGGACATTTACCACGGCATTGAGGTAGCCGACCCCTATCGTTGGCTGGAGAACGATGTCCGAACCGACGATGAAGTCGCGGATTGGGTCCGTCGGCAGAACGAGGTGACCGATGCGTATTTGCGGGCGCTGCCCGGGCGCGACCGCATTCGTTCCAGGTTGTTGCGGTTATGGGACTACGAGCGACGTTCCGCGCCGTCCAAGGTGGCGGACTACTATGTATTCAGCCGCAACGACGGCTTACAGAACCAATCGGTGCTCTATTTACAGCAGGCTCTGGATACAGAACCGGAGTTGCTGCTTGACCCGAATGAATGGTCCGCGGACGGCACGGTCGCGCTGGCGGGGACGTCTTTCAGCGAAGATGGGCGGTACATGGCCTTCGCGAAATCGACGGGCGGATCGGATTGGCGGGAATGGTATGTGATGGAGGTGGATTCGCGGCGGACATTGCCGGATCACTTGCGATGGATCAAGTGGGGAAGTGTCTCATGGACGCATGACGGGCGGGGGTTTTTCTATTCTCGCTTTCCGGAGGTTGAAGGTGAGGCGGAGTACCAATCGCTCAACCGGAACAGCAGCCTTTGGTACCACAGGCTGGGAACGCCGCAGGCGGAGGATGTCCTGGTTTATCGGACGCCGGAGCATCCCGATTGGAATCTTCACGGTGGGGTGACAGAGGACGGCCGGTATCTGTTGATCTACATATCGATTGGCACAGATGATCGCAATCAGTTGCTGGTGAAGGATCTGCACGAGCCGTACGGCATGCCGGTCGGCTTGTTTGGCGACTTTGAGAACGAGTGGTCGGTGATCGGCAATGACGGCACGTGGTTCTATCTAAAGACCGATCATGAAGCCGCGCGCGGGCGGGTGGTGCGGGTGGACCTGCGTGTGGGGCGTGAGAGTATGTTGGAGGTGGTACCTGAGGCCGCGGCGCCTTTACGTGGTGCTGGGATCACGGGCAACCTCATTGTCTGTTCTTATCTCAGGGACGTCCTGCCGCTGGTACGGATGTTCCACCTGGACGGGAGTCACGTTCGCGACGTGGAATTTCCGGGGATCGGCTCAGGCGGTGGTTTTGGCGGCCGTTGGAAGCAGACGGAGACGTTCTACAGCTATTCCAGTTTCGATACTCCACCGAGCATCTTTCGTTACGACATGATCACGGGGGCATCCCAGCTCCACTGGCGGGCGGAGGTTCAGGTTGATCCTGAGCGTTACGAGGTGAAGCAGGTCTTTTACACGAGCAAGGACGGCACCCGTATTCCGATGTTTTTGACGCACCGCAAGGGATTGGAGTTGGACGGGCGAACCCCGGTTTTGGTGTATGGCTATGGCGGGTTCAATGCCTCGATGACGCCCGGTTTTTCTGTGACCCGTCTGGTATGGCTGGAGATGGGCGGTGTTTTTGCGATGCCGAACATCCGCGGCGGTGGGGAGTATGGGCAAGCGTGGCACAAGGCGGGGACGAAGCTGCAGAAGCAGAATGTCTTCGATGATTTCATCGCCGCGGGTGAATGGCTGATTGCGGAGGGCTACACGAGTCCCGATAAGCTGGCGATTCAGGGCGGGAGCAACGGTGGGCTGTTGGTCGGCGCGTGCATGGTCCAACGTCCGGAGCTGTTCAAGGCTGCCTTACCGGCGGTGGGCGTGATGGACATGCTGCGGTTCCACCAATTCACCGCGGGCCGGTACTGGACGGACGACTATGGGAGCGTGGAGGATCCGGAGGAATTCCGTGTGCTGAACGGCTATTCTCCCTACCACAATCTCAAGCCGGGCGTTGCCTACCCTGCGACGTTGGTGACGACGGCGGACACGGATGACCGTGTGGTCCCGGGGCACAGCTTCAAGTTCGCGGCACGCCTGCAGGCCTGTCACGCGGGTGCGGAGCCGGTCCTGATCCGAATCGAGACGGATGCGGGGCATGGCGCGGGCAAGCCGACTGAGAAGGTCATAGAGCTGTATGCGGACCAATGGGCATTCCTAGCCGACCGTCTCGGCATGACGGTCCCGCGGGAGTGGGGCGAGGAGTGAGTGAGCCGGCGATCGGTCGGTCTATCCGACCGATCGCGGATGGATGGATGAAATATCATCTCAACGCATGCCGTCGGCCACGGCCTGCGCCTTCAGCGAGAGCTCAGCGGCTTTAAACGTATGCTCTTGGGTCATGGCGTCTTCGGTGCGATGGAGGACGTCGAGGATGAGGCGGCCGAAGAAGGGGAAGCCGACCTTTCCGGCCACGGCCAATTCCTGTTCCCCTTGGTGATTGACCAGGAAGATGCGTTCGCCGGTCGCGTCGCGTGCGACGTCGATATACTTCCGGATTTCGATGAACCCGTCGGTGCCCAGGATAAAGCATCGTCCGTCGCCCCAGCAGCGGAGTCCGTCGGGGGTGAACCAATCGATACGGCAGTATAGCGAAGTCCCGTCGTTGCCGGTCAGGGATGCCTCGCCGAAGTCTTCCAGTTCGGGGTATTCAGGATTGCGAAAGTTCTCGACCCTGGCGTAGTTGACTTTGGCATCGGTGGCTTGAGAGAAGGCGAGGAACTGTTCGAACTGGTGGGAGCCGATATCGGTGAGAATTCCGCCGTACTGTTGTTTTTGGAAGAACCACTCCGGCCGGGTCTGTTTGTTGAGGCGATGTGGAGCGATCAGGAGGATCTGGAGGGTCCGTCCGATGGCGCCTTGTTGGATCAGCTCACCGGCGTACCAGGCGCTCTCCTGATGGAGGCGTTCGGCATAGTAGACGGCGAATTTCCGTCCGGTCTGCGCGACTTTGGTCCGTGCCTGGGCGAGCTGGTCGAGGGTGGTAAAGGGGCTTTTATCGACGAAGTAATCCTTACCGGCATCAAGGACCTGCATACCGATGGGGCCGCGCAGGTTTGGGATTGCGGCGCCGGCGACCATATGGACAGAGGGGTCTTCGAGGATGCGCTCGAAGTGATCGACCGGTTCGGCCTGGGGGTAGGTATCCAGGAATTTCTTCAGCTTTGCCGGATCCGGCTCGTACACCTGTTTCAGGGTACCGCCGGCTTCAAGGAGGCCATTGGTCTGGCCGTAGATATGGCCGTGGTCCAGATTCGCGACTGAAAAAACGAACTCGCCTGGACGGACGACCGGTTGGGTCTTGGCGCTGGTCGGGGCATAATTCATGCCGTCTGCTTTTTGCATCGGTCTATTCTCCCGGAGGGCGTTGGGACATGGGCAGGCGGGATGTTTCATGGGAGAACCATCCGCCTGCCCCTGCACGTAGTGTTCTTGCTGGAGTCGGTCCCCCCCCGCGAGGGGCATCCGAAAAGGCGCGCTCCTTAAGGTGTCGCCTCCAGACAATGATAACCGATCAGTCAGATCGGTGGATGAATCGGGGTCGGGATCGGGATCGGGATCGATTCCTCTTCTGGTTGGCACCTGGCCCTCAGGGCCGGCTCAAACTTTGCTGCCAAGTTGTGTCAGCACCGCAACAATACGGTTTTGCGAACCGGTTCTTTGCGTCCGAATCCCATCCCGCGTCCTTTCGATACCGAGACCGATAGCGCCCCCGATCTGGATCTTGCTTCGCCACCAGCCTTATCGGTCCCCCCCCCGTTAGGGGGTATCCGAAAAGGCCCGCTCCTTCATGGGTCTCCTCCAGGCAATGGTTGCTGATCAATCAGATCATTGTCTGAATCGGGGTCGGGGTCGGAATCGGGATCGGAATCGATTCC
>CALLYA010000150.1 GCA_937875495.1 uncultured Verrucomicrobiota bacterium | reverse complement strand
GAATCGCGTCTGAGGGTACTCCGGCCTGAGGTCATGGCGCCTGGCCAGCCGCAGCCGGCCAGGGTGATGGATCGGCCGAAACCAACGGTGCAGCCCTCTGCTGCGCCGGGTGTCGCTTCGGGTTCCCGTTCCGGTGTTCCGGGTGTGGAGCCGGTCTTTTCCGATCTGGTGCGGAAGGGTTTAGCGTATTCCCTGCCGGGAATTGTGACTGCTTTATTCCTGTTCCTTCTGTTGATGATCTTCTTGATCTTGCAGCAGAGTGCGATGATTTACTGACCGAAGAGGTGTTTACCTTTTCGCAGAACAGCGGATGGAGGAGTGAGCATTGGGAGTACTGTCATTTCTTGGTCTCAGGCGGAAGTCATCGTTGCTTGATCAGCGACTTCGCTCTTTGGATGGGGAGTACCTGATTCTTCGTCGTCAGATGGAGGCGCTGGAGTCGGGCGGTCCGGGGGGCGAGTCTCGCACTGGTCCGATTCGTCGCGCGTCGGTGCGGGAAGGGCGTGCACCGGCTCCGCGGTCGGTCCGGCCCGCGCAGGCGAGGGGCAAATCGAAGGCTTCCATGGGTCGAAGCGACTCGGCAGTCCCTCCACAGGGAGGGGGGCGACCACGGCCTCGACCGGGAGGAGGCGGGCATCCGCGTCGGATCGCGGAATTTTACGTCCCCGATTCCGACACGTCCAAGCTACCGCATGATGCGATGGTTGTGATTCGGGGGAACCCCTCTCCGATCGACTTGGAGCGTGAGATCCGTTCGCGGCGTACCCAAGCGACCTGGCTGGCCTTTCTGGCCCTGATCCTGGTGGTATTGGCTTTGGCTCTCTGGTTTGGGGATTGGTCGGGAGTTCGGTCGTGAGCTCATCCAAAGGGGTTGCCTGTGCCGAGGGTGCTGCGTTCTCCATGGTGCTTACATGGCCGCCCGGGCGGATCCTGGTCGCGTGGGATCAGGGCGGCGTTTATGCGGTCCGCTTTTTAGCTCCGGGGGAAGGGGCGGAAATGTCTGGGGCGAGTGAACCCCCAGGCGGCGGTCTCGGCCCACGTATCCGGGATGCCTTAGCCCGGTTCCAGGAGTCGGGCGACTGGTCTGGGGTGGCTGAGCTGCCACGAAAGCAGAGTGCAGCATCGGAGTTCACCAGTGGTGTGTGGGCTCAGATCTCCCGGATTCCGTGTGGATCCAGGCAGAGCTATGGCGAGATCGCCCAAGCGTTGGGGCGGCCCGGTGCGAGCAGGGCGGTCGGCAGGGCGTGTGGGGCAAACCCCATACCGATCCTGGTTCCCTGTCATCGTGTGGTCGCTGCGGACGGCGGGTTGGGTGGTTTCAGCGGGGGGCTGCACTGGAAGCGGTGGCTCTTGGAGCGGGAGGCCTGAGCGTTTGTTAGGGGCGGATGTGCTGGATACGTTCGACAGGCTCTCGAGATGTCGGATCGTGGAGAGGGCGATCTTTTTTTCTGAGGAAACGATGGGATGAGTGAAAGAACTGCCAACGGGATGGACATCGACTATGTGGCGCAACTGGCACGGATCGGGCTGACCCCGGCCGAGCGAGCGAAGTTTCAGGGTCAGCTCGAGGCGATCCTCGGGGCCATGCGGAAGCTGGACGAGTTGGAATTGGAGGGGATTGAGCCGACGGCGCATGCGATGCCGGTACACAACGTCTGGCGAGAGGACCGTGCGCGGGAGTGGGACGTCAAGGATGCGGCCCTGAGGAACGCCCCGGCGCGGATGCAGGATTCGATTCAGGTGCCGAAGATTGTGGATACAAGCGGGTGAGGGGGGAACCCAAGTCGAGGCCTATGACGATATCGACAGAATGGATGACAATGCGGGACGTCTCGACGGCGATTCGAGGGGGAGAACTCTCCTGCCGCGAAGCGGTCGAGGCGCTTTTGGAACGGATCGAGCGTTTTGACGGCCGGATCAACGCCTACCTCGACACGACCGCGGAGGCTGCGCTGGCGCGAGCGGATGCGATGGACCGCGGGGCGCGTGGCGAGGGCCGGCTGTGGGGGGTGCCGATCGGGATCAAGGATGTGATTGCGGTGGAGGGTGCCCCATGCCGATGCGGCTCACGGATGTTGGACCGCTTTCTCTCCCCGTATGATGGGACGGTTGTGCGCAAACTGAAGGACGCCGGATCGATCCCGATGGGGCGGCTGAACATGGATGAGTTCGCCATGGGCAGCACGAACGAGAATTCGGGGTTTGGCCCGGTCTGCAACCCATGGGATCCGGCCTATGTCTCGGGCGGCAGCAGTGGGGGGAGTGCGGCGGCCGTCGCTTCGGGAATGGCCTACGGCGCCCTGGGCTCGGACACCGGCGGCTCGATTCGCCAGCCAGCGAGCCTGTGTGGGGTGGTGGGGCTGAAGCCGACCTATGGAAGGGTCAGCCGGTTCGGACTGGTGGCGTACGCCTCTTCGCTGGATCAGATTGGTCCGATCACCCGGGATGTGACCGATGCCGCGCTTTTGTTCGATGTGATCTGCGGGCACGACCCGCAGGACGCGACATCGCTTCAGCGGCAGACGCCGGCGACGTCGGCGGGGCTGGAGGGTGGGGTCAAGGGGATGCGCATCGGTTTACCTCGGGAGTACTTCGCGGCCGGATTGGACCCAGAGGTGGAGGCGGCTGTGCGTCGGGGAGTCGAGACGTTGCAGGGGTTGGGGGCCGAGGTGGAGGAGGTGAGCCTGCCGCACACCGAGTATGCGGTGGCGACCTATTATATCTTGGCCACGGCTGAAGCGAGTGCGAACCTGGCCCGATTTGACGGGGTCCGGTACGGCCATCGCTGTTCCGAACCGGAGGACGTGACCGACCTCTATTTCCGGTCGCGTGCGGAGGGCTTCGGTTCCGAGGTGAAACGTCGAATCATTCTCGGAACTTATGTCCTAAGTAGTGGCTATTACGACGCATATTACCTTCGGGCGCAGAAGGCGCGCACCCTGATTCGGCGGGATTTCGAGAAGGCGTTCGAGCGGGTGGACCTCTTGGCGGCGGCGGTGAGTCCCACCCCGGCCTATGCCCTGGGTGCCTGTGTGGATGATCCCCTGCAGATGTATCTGGGGGATATCCTTACGGTCCCGATGAATCTTGCTGGGAATTGCGGCATATCAGTGCCCTGCGGGCTGACGGCGGGTGGGCTACCCATCGGGTTGCAGTTGATGGGACCGCCCTTCGCGGAGGCCGAACTGTTGCGTGCGGCGCGGGCGTTCGAGGCGGAGACGCCATGGCATCGGAAGCAACCGGATATGGCGGTGTTGGAACAGCGATCCGCAGAGGGCGCCTGAGGAGGAATGCACGCAATGGAGTATCTCACGACGATTGGATTGGAAGTGCATGTGCAATTGCGCACCGCCTCCAAGATGTTCTGCAGCTGTCCCCACCGGTATGGTGCACCCCCGAATTCGCAGACCTGCCCGGTCTGTCTTGGATATCCCGGGGTCTTGCCGGTGCCGAATCGTCAGGCGATTGAATGGACGATGCTGACCGGATTGATGCTGGGCTGTCGGATTGCCCGGTACAGCAAGTTCGACCGCAAGTCTTATTTCTACCCGGACATGCCGAAGAACTACCAGATTTCGCAGTACGACCTGCCGCTCTGCGAGGGGGGGTATGTGGAGGTCGACCTGGAGAATGGCGATACCAAAAAGGTCGGTATCACACGGATCCATCTGGAGGAGGACGTCGCGAAATCGACGCATCATTCGACGACCTCGGCGATTGATTTCAACCGGGCCGGGACGCCGCTGATGGAGATTGTGACCGAGCCGGACATCGCCGGTCCTGAGGAGGCCTATGCATTCCTGACCAGTTTGAAGCAGATCCTGACGTTCGGCGGGGTGAGCGACTGCAACATGGAGCAAGGGAACATCCGCTGCGACGCGAACATATCGATTCGACCGGTGGGGCAGGATGGGTTGGGTGTGAAGACCGAGATCAAGAACATGAACACCTTCAGCGGCGCGCAGCGCGCGCTGGCGTACGAGGTGGAGCGGCAGAAGGAGATATTGAACTCGGGCGGTCGGATTGAGCAGGAGACCCGACGATGGGATGATGTGAGTGGGACGACCGAGTTGATGCGATCCAAGGAAGACGCGCACGACTATCGTTACTTCCCGGATCCGGACCTGATGCCGATGGTGGTGGATGAGGCGTGGATCTCGCGGCTGACGGCGGAGATGCCGGAGCTTCCGCGGACGCGGAAGGCACGTTTCGAACGGCAGTACGGGATCTCGCCGTACGATGCCGGCGTGTTGACGGCGGACCCGGAGCTCGCCCTCTTTTACGAGGCAGCCGCGGCTGGCTCGGCCGATGCGAAGGCGGCGGCGAACCTGGTGAGCAACCTACTGCTGCACGCATTGGCAGAGGCGGGGATGGAAATCGGGTCGAGTCCGGTTCGTCCGGAGCATATCACCTCACTGGTGAACCTGGTTGCCGAGGGCACGATATCGAGTCAGATCGCCAAGGACGTGTTTGCCGTGGTCTTTGAGACGGGGCGCGGACCGGAGGAGATCGTTCGCGAACGTGGATTGGTACAGGTCCAGGACACGGATCAGATTCGGACCTGGGTACGTTCCGTGATCGAGGAGAATCCGGGGCCTGCCGCGGATTTTCGCGCCGGCAGGGAGAAGGCGATCGGGCGTCTGGTCGGTGCGGTGATGAAGGCTTCGCGCGGCAAGGCGAATCCACAGCTGGTGAACGAGGTCTTGCGGGAGGAGTTGACCCGGGGTGGGGTTTGAGGTGCGTCTGTGGCGGATGAAAGATTCCCTGATTTTTCTTTTGTCCGCCGACCGCTGATCCGGGTAACATGAAGGGGTCGAGTCGTTCAACCGGCTTGATTGAATTTGAAAGAAGAGTATTCCGGGTGCGTTGATTCGGGTATGAGAGTCTCGAATATGCGACCGGTTCATTGAGAAAGGGATCTCCGTTTTGGCAAGCAACGATCAGTTCGTTTTGGAAATTCTCCAGGATGTCGGGCTCATCGACAAGGAGCAGGCCACCAAGGCGGAATTCATGAGTGGCGGTACCGGCAAGGGTCTGGTCGACACCCTGGTGGAGATGGGTGCTGTGACGCGGGCCGACATCACCCGTGCGCTTGCGAACCAGTTCGGGATGGACACGATCGATCTCGAAGAGGTCCGCATTGAGCAAGAGGTCGTCGACATGGTCCCTGCCAACATTGCCAAGCGTTACCGGGTCCTACCGGTGTTTCTTCAGGAGGACCTCTTGACGGTCGCGATCGGGGACCCGGAGGATGTGGAGACGTTGGACATGCTCCGCTACATGCTGAAGAACGAGATCAGCGGCGTGGTTGCGGACCAGCGGCAATTGGACACGGCGATCGAGTACTATTACGGCAGCAACGAAGAGCTCGAAGGTGTGATGGAGGACTTGACGGAGGAGAACGTCGAGCTTCCTGGACTGTCTGGAGAGATGCCGAGGGAAGAGGACGGTGACGCGCCGATCATCAAGTTGGCGGGGCTGATCATTTCCGAGGCATTTCGCAACCGGACCAGTGACATTCACTTGGAGCCGTTGGAGCGGCGTTTTCGAGTTCGCTACCGAATTGACGGCGTCTTGCACGAGGTGGAAAACCCGCCGAAGCGTCTTCAGAGTGCTGTGATTGCGCGGTTTAAGCTGATGAGTCGAATGGATCTGGCGGAGCACCGGATCCCTCAGGACGGCCGTATTCAATTCAATTCCGCGGGGCGTGCCCTCGACCTTCGTGTCAGCTGCCTCCCCACGAGTCATGGCGAGAGCATCGTCATGCGTATTCTCGACAAGACCAGCCTGCTGTTGGGCTTGCCGGACCTGGGGTTCATGGAGGACGACCTGGTCATCTTCGAGCGGCTGATCTCGGCCCCGGACGGCATTCTACTGGTGACGGGGCCGACCGGTTCCGGCAAGACCACGACGCTTTACGGTGTGTTGAACTATGTGAATCGGCCCGACCGCAAGATCATCACAGTGGAAGACCCGGTCGAGTACATGTTGGCGGGGATCAATCAGGTTCACGTCCGGGAGGATGTGGGTTTGAGCTTCGGCCGTGCGTTACGCGCGATCCTGCGCCAGGCGCCCAACATCATCCTGATCGGTGAGATTCGTGACCTGGAGACGGCGAACATTGCGGTGAACGCCTCCTTGACGGGACATTTGGTCTTTTCGACGTTGCACACCAACGACGCGCCGAGTGCGGTCCCGCGTTTGATCGACATCGGGGTGAAGCCGTTCCTTGTGGCCTCCTCCCTGCGCGGCATCATGGCCCAGCGGTTGGTGCGCACGATTTGCAAGAACTGTTCCGAGCCTTTTATTCCGATGGAGAGCGAGTACAAGGCGTTCGATCTGACTCCGGAGGACATTCAAAAGGCCAATACCCGCAAGGGTAAGGGCTGTCACGAATGCAAGGGCAGCGGCTACCGCGGCCGGAAAGGAATTTTCGAGATTTTCGAGATTGACGAAGATGCCCGGAGAATGGTGTATCAGCTGACCTCCGCAACGAAATTGCGCACCCACGCTCGGGAGCATGGCATGACCACGCTGCGTGAGGATGGCATTCGCAAAGCCCTTGCCGGCTGGACAACATTTTCCGAGGTCTCGCGGGTGACTCAGTCGGATGCAAGTTAGGTGAGAGGGTTCATCATGCATGGCGTCTCGCCTGAGCGTCGCGTCGCGATTTCGATTTCAACGGAAGAGGGGCCGACCGGCCCTCGGGTCAATCCTGGGGCTGGATGGTGTACATCGTTTGTGCAAGGGAGTTTCTGAAGATGGCTGCTAGTGTTCAGATGAGCGATCTACTACAGCTCGTAGTGGATGAGGGAGCGAGTGACCTCCACATTGAGGTGGGGGTACCTCCGGTCTTGCGGATCCATGGTGGAATGCATCATCTCGATTTGGACCCGCTGACTCCGGACGACACGGAAGATTTGATGAAGAGCATCACTTCCGAGGAGCACCAGCAGCGGATCCGCGAGATTGGTGGAACCGACTTTGGTTTTGCCTTTGGAGACCAAGCGCGGTTTCGAGTCTCGGTCTTTCGCCAGAAGGGCTTCTACGGCCTGGTCCTGCGGCAGATTCCTTACCGGATGTTGACGTTGAAGGAGATCGGTCTGCCGCATTCGGTCAAGGACCTCTTGTATCGCCCCCGTGGACTGATCTTGGTGACGGGTCCGACGGGATCCGGCAAGAGTACGACGCTGGCCTCGATGGTCAATGTGATCAATCAGGAACGCGACGTGCACATCATCACGATTGAGGATCCGATTGAGTATTACCACAATCACAAGACCAGCGTGGTGATTCAGCGGGAAGTCGGAGTGGACGTCACGAGCTTTGACGAGGCGTTGGTGCGTGCGCTGCGGCAGGATCCGGACGTGATCCTGGTGGGAGAGATGCGCGACCTGGCGACGATGGAAGCTGCTATTACGGCGGCGGAGACGGGGCACTTGGTCTTCGCCACGCTGCACACGACGGGCGCGGCCCGAACGGTCGACCGTATTGTGGACGCCTTCCCGACGAGCCAGCAGGAGCAGATTCGGACGCAGCTGGCGGCCTCCATTCAGGCGGTGATCAGTCAGTTGTTGTTGGTGCGCCCGGATGGCAAGGGTCGTCAGGCCGCCTTCGAGATCATGATTGTGACCCCGTCGATCCAGGCGCTCATCCGTGACAACAAGTCGTTTCGTATCACCTCGGACATTCAGACCGGCGCGAAGTTCGGCATGATGACCCTGGACTCAAACCTCTTGGAGCTCTACAAGGCGCACAAGATTACGTATGGCGATCTGATCACCAAGGCTCAGGATCCTGCGGGAATTGTGGAGCGGTTGCAGGGTGGGACCAAGGATTGAGCCGCGAACGGGAGATGACGGTTTTGGTTAGCGACATCCATTTAGGGAACAGGCGAATGGGGACATCATGGTAGAGGGTCAAACCGACATCCTTGCGCACCTCCTGTTAGAGGAGGGGGTCATCAGTAAAATGCAGCTCCAGGAGGCGATGGAGGAGCATAAGCGGACCGGGCGTCCGCTCTTTGACATCCTCATCGATTTCGAGCTGCTGACGGAGGACAGACTCCTCGAACTCATCGCCAATTACTTGGGGACGGAGGTTGTCGATCTGACATCGCTCGATCCGCCCAAGGACCTCATTCGCGCGCTTCCGGCCAGTGCCGCTCGGCTGTATCAAACGGTCCCTGTCGGGGAGAATCCTGACGGTACATTGGTTTTGGCCGCGCTGGACGCCTTGAACCCGCAAGTCGCGGATGAATTGCGGTTTGTATTAGGTCGGGAAGTACATATCGTGGTCGCGCGTCCCGAGGAGATCCTCAAATGGGTTGACGAGTATTTCACAGACGAGGGTGAATCGGTAGGCGACCTGATCACTCAATTGGAGCAGGGTGAACTCGGTCAATCGTTGAACTTTGACGAATCGGACAGTCAGAGTCTGGAGGAGGTCTCGAACGCGGCGCCGATCGTGCGATTTGTGAACCTGGTGCTGTATCAGGCGGTCAAGGACCGGGCTTCGGACATTCACTTCGAGCCCTTCGAGCACGAGTTCAAGATTCGGTACCGGGTCGACGGTGCGCTGTATGAGATGGCGCCTCCGCCTCGGCACTTGGCGTTGCCGGTGACTTCGCGGATCAAGGTCATGTCTGGTTTGAACATCTCCGAGCGGCGCCTGCCGCAGGATGGACGCATCCAGGTGACCATTGATCGCAGGCGAATCGACCTCCGTGTTTCCACGCTGCCGACGCAGTTCGGCGAGTCGGTTGTGCTGCGTGTGTTGGACAAATCGGTCGTGAGCCTTTCGCTCGACAAACTCGGGCTTCCGGATGACGTGAACGAGCGGTTGCGTGCACACATTTGGCGTCCGAACGGGATCATCGTGGTGACCGGTCCGACTGGAAGCGGCAAGACCACGACACTTTACAGTTGTCTGAGCCTTCTGAATAAGCTGGAGGACAAGCTATTAACGGCAGAGGATCCGGTAGAGTACGATATTGAGGGCATCATGCAGGTGCCGATCAACGAGGCGGTAGGGCTGACCTTTGCCGCAAGCCTTCGTTCCTTTCTGCGTCAGGATCCGGACCGCATTATGGTCGGGGAAATCCGTGACTTGCAGACGGCACAGATCGCCATTCAGGCTTCGCTGACGGGGCATTTGGTGTTGAGCACGCTGCACACCAACGATGCGGCCGGTGGTGTTACTCGTCTGATCGACATGGGCGCCGAGCCGTTCCTGATCAGTTCGACCCTGATCGCCATCCTGGCGCAACGGTTGGTGCGTACGATCTGCAAGGGATGCCGGACATCGTTCACTCCGGATGACGATGTGCTCCGCACGATCAATCTCACGCGGGAGCAAGTCGGGGGCAGGCCTTTCTACTTTGGTCGCGGGTGTCAAGCCTGCAATGACACCGGGTACAAAGGTCGGACCGGGATTTTCGAGTATCTACCCTCTTCCGAGGTCATTCAGGACCTGATCAATCAGCGGTCTCCGACCGGTGTCATTCGCGATCGGGCCGTGGAGGAGGGGATGAGACCGATCCGGGAAGATGGAATTCGACATATTTTTGAGGGGAACACCACTGTGGAAGAAGTGGTGAAATACACTTGAAGCACCGGGGTGGGTGTTTCGCCGTCCCGGGGTCCGCAAACCCGAGGCGTGTTCAACTTGAAGCAGAGGATGGTTCGCCATGGCCAAGTTCAAATACGTTGCGGTCGATCCAGGGACCAACAAGGAGACGACCGGGGTTGTCGAGGCGAAGGACAAGAGTTACGCCGAACGGCAGGTGAAGGACATGGGGTTTTACCCCACGTCGGTCACCAAGGTCGCGGAGGCCTCCAAGGGCGGCAAGGGTGGCAAGGGCGGTGCCAAAAAGGGTGGCGCCCTCAGCATGGAATTGAAGATGCCCGGCGGTGGCAAGGTCAAGGGCAAGGTCCTGATGCTGTTTACGCGTCAGTTGGCGACCCTGATCGATGCGGGACTGCCGTTGCTGCGTGGGTTAAACGTTTTGGGCAAGCAGGAAAAGAACCCCACGCTCAAGCGGGTCACCTTCGAACTCGCCGAGGCGGTCGAGAGCGGCAGCACCTTTTCCGAGGCCCTTGCCCAACATCCAAAGGTCTTTAACAAGCTCTATGTCAATATGGTGCGGGCGGGTGAGATCGGCGGTGTGATGGAAGTCGTCCTGATCCGCTTGGCCGAGTTCCAGGAAAAGGCCCAGAAGATTCGTGGCAAGGTTAAGTCTGCGATGGTTTATCCGGTGGTCGTGTTGTTCATGGCCGTTGCGATTCTCGCCTTCCTGATGATCTTCATCATTCCCAAGTTTAAGGAGATTTTCGACGACCTGCTTGAGGGTCAGGAGCTGCCGGGCCTGACAAAGTTCGTGATGGCGTGCAGTGACGCGGTCAGGACGAACTTTCCCGCGGTGGCTGCCACGGTCGTGGCGATCGTGATCGCCCTGAAGATGTTTGGTAAGACGGCGTTGGGTCGGAAACTGATCGACCAGGTCGTACTTTACATCCCGATTTTTGGGTCGCTCCTGCGGAAGGTGGCGATCAGTCGTTTTGCGCGGACGCTCGGCACCTTGATCAGTAGTGGTGTGCCGATCCTGCAATCGCTGACGATCGTGAGGGAGACAGCGGGCAACCAGGTGGTGGCCGACGCGATTTCCAACGTCCATGAAAGCATCAAAGAGGGCGACTCGATGGTGGGGCCGTTGGAGCAATCGAAGGTCTTTCCGCCGATGGTCGTCAGTATGATCGACGTGGGTGAGGAGACCGGTGCGTTGCCGGAGATGCTTTTGAAGGTCGCCGACGTCTACGACGACGAAGTCGACAATGCGGTGGAGGGTATGACCTCGCTGTTGGAGCCGATCATGATCATCTTCCTGGCGTTGATCGTCGGGTCGATCGTCATCGCGATGTTCATGCCACTGGTCAAAATCATCGAGTCCCTTTCGTAATACGGATCGCGACTCAGCAGTTCCCTTGCGACCGGCCTCGGGTTATCCCGGGCCGGTCGTGTTTTGGGTGGACACTGGTGGATTGGCAGAGGGACGCAGAGGGAGGGGGCGAAAGCGGCGAATCGGGAGCGGGATCGAGACGACCGATACGACGCTAAAGACCTGGTTCTACGGGCCTCGTCTGTATCCTTGTTGACCATCGCCCAGGACAACGGCGAGGCCGCCGATGGTCAGCGGCTCTGCTGTTGCGAGATCGCGCGTTGGTGACTACGGGCGCCGATACCGATCTCGGGTATGCTGGGAGGTCGTCCGAAAAGGTAGCCGCTTTCCCAACCTGCCCTCCCCATTCCCATCCGGAGAGCCTCCCGCTGAGGACGCGGTGGCGTTTTCGACCCGGCCATGGGGGTGGG
>CALLYA010000149.1 GCA_937875495.1 uncultured Verrucomicrobiota bacterium | reverse complement strand
GTTGCGGTGCTGACACAACTCGGCAGTGAAGTTTGAGCGGTCCATGAGGGCCAGGTGCCAACCAGAACAGGAATCGATCCCGATCCGACCGATCCGACCGATCGGCAACCATTGCCCAGAGGCGACGCATGATGGAACGCGCCTTTTCGGATACCCACTAGCCAAAGTTGCAGAATACAACCCCAACCTTTCTGTCTTCCCCGCCTCCCTATTCCTCCCTCAGCGCCTCCGCGTCTCTGCGCGAATCTTCCCCGCTTCCCACCTCTCCTTCGGGACCTTTCCAGTGGATCTCCAGAGTGATTTCCTTGTCCGGCGGACCTGAGAAGAGTTCATGCGAGTCAGCCTCGCTCAAGCGCTCCTGTGGCTCTGGCTCCCGCTTGATGTCGACTGCGGAGGGGGACGTCCGCATCGGCAGCATTGCCTCGCCGGATATTCGCTCCACCGGCAGCCCCAGAACCGCGAGCAACCGGAGCACCTGCTCCCGCCGCCCGCGCACGATCAGATGTGGCTCCGCCGCGGTCTTGGCGAGAGCCGCCTGACCCTCCTCATCCGCGGAGATGTTTAATTCCAAAACCGACGCACCACCCCTCATCCCTTGCTTCCGCTCCAAAGAGAGGACCCCAAGGTCTTCCCCGTTCACGATTCGCGGAGTCCGCTCCCGTTCCGCCGGCTGGCCGATCGAAGCGGGTGCCTCAAATTGGTAGGTCAGACTATCCGGCGCGTCGAGAC
The DNA here is from genome assembly GCA_937875495.1 of uncultured Verrucomicrobiota bacterium. Taxonomy (GTDB): domain Bacteria; phylum Verrucomicrobiota; class CALLYA01; order CALLYA01; family CALLYA01; genus CALLYA01. The sequence continues at coordinate 10,010 of CALLYA010000149.1, read as the reverse complement.
GTAGAGCCCTCCGATCCTGAGACTGCTCCCCAATCCGACGAATGATCGCCTCCGGAGTGATCCCTTCATAGCTGTCCCCTATCGGGATCACCAGCCGCCACTGCTGTTCCCCCCTCGCAATCAACATCGGCCCGCCCGCAGCCCCCGCATTGTCCCATTCCCCAAAACCATCGCCCCCGAATAAGTGATCGCTCCCCTGCTCCATGCCCAGACTCCGGGCCGTTGCCACGCCCCCACCGAGACCGCCCACCGGGAGCGAACGGCCGATTCCCGATTCCGGCATGCCGCCTCGCGATTCATACCCGGCCGCACCAAACATCGCTGCGGACCCCTGATCGCTGGGCATCTCCGGCGCAGCCGCCTGTCTATGGGCAGAGGCGGAGGGCGCCGGAGCGGGCATGACCCTGGTTCCCATCGAATCCGCGTTCGACTCCCTTTGCGACAACGCATACCCCCGGGTCGCCGATGGCTCACCCGGTGCAGATTCCACATCGAAATCATTCGCGAGGGCCTTCGCCCGAGTATCGTCCGGAGGTGCACTCTCTTCGGAATCGTAATAGGCGTACTCCGAATCGGAGGCAGGCCGCTCCCCCATGGCCAAATCCAACCCCTTCGAATCCCCCCGCCAGAGCAACCAGCCCAGGCCGATCCCCAACATGAGACATGCAACCAAACCGCATGCCCAAGCCACGCGTTCGCTCCGCCACCACGCTCGAAACAACCCAGCGGACTCGGATTCAGCCTCTAACTTGGCCGAGACTCCGGCCGCAATGCGCACACCGGTTTCGGGCGAGACTTCGGCTCCAAACAGTCGGTTCAGCTCCGCATCCAACCGATCGAGCCGGTTCAGATACTCCTCCGCCTCCGGACGCGCCCCCAATCCAACCGGGACGTCCGCAGGCGGAGGCCCGCCGCTCGGGCGACTTGATTCCCAACACTCCTGGAGGAACGTGCGCTCCTTCGGTGTGAGGAGGCCTTCCGATGGGCGGTGCTCAGACATCGTCGCCCTCCCCGTTCGACTGCTCCTCCAGCACGAGCATCAGACGCTCGCGCGCCCGGAAAAGCCTCGACTTCACAGTGCCTGCGGAACATCCCTGGACCGTCGCGATCTCCTCACAGGAACAGCCACATACGTGGCGCAGATACAAGACCTCGCGCGCTTCAGGCCGCAACAGCGCCATCGCATTCTCCAACGAATGGAGGTCGTCTCGGGCCGCGGCACGCTCATCGGGACGAGCAGCGGGATCAATACAGTCGATCCTCACAGGATCCGCGTCCGCACCGGGACGGCCCATCTGGGACTCCACCGTTTCGTGACGACCGCGCCGAATCGATGAGCGTAACCGGTTGCGAGCCGTGTTGCCCGCGATCCTGAGCAGCCAGAATCGGAAAGGACAATCCCCCCGGTACCGACCAAGGCCGCGGTAGGCGCGGACGAAGGCGTCCTGGGTTCCTTCCAGGGCGTCCTCATGCGAGCGAACTATGCTTCTGACCAGTCCGTAAACCCGCTCCCAATAGCGGTTCACGATCATGTCAAAGGCATGACGATCGCCAGCCAGTACCTGCTCAATGAGTGCGCTGTCTTGTACTTCGGTTTCCACGGCTACCCGGGTCTTTTTCCTAGTATGACACTGGGGAGGCGCCTACGGTTCCATCGACCGGTAAAGTTTTTTACCTGAGCGTTGCCCACGTTCGCTCGTTGGCTCCCTCGTAACCCTACGTCCCCCCGTCCGCTCATCCTATAGTCCATAATGCAGAAAGACGCACGGAAAAAGCCGTGATGGCAGAAAGAGCTGCCATCTCAACCCCAATTGGGCTACAAAACGAAAACAAACTATTCCTCCTGCCCCACCACCCCATGCCGCTATGAGATACAAACGCTTCTTCTTCCCCTTCGCATGGTTGCTTACCGCTTGCCTCCACCCGATTGCGGTGGCACAAACTTCCGCCGACGGCAGCCTACGATGGGATTTTGCCGCGTCCACACATGACTGGAAGGGCAACCCACGCGTCGAGAGCATAGAGACCGGAGAGGACGGTTGGCGTTTCCGTTGCACAGGTGCCGATCCCTGGATTGAAAGCCCCGCCTATGCCTTCCCCACCGACTGCAAGCTGCGGGTCAAGCTCTGCCTCATGAGCGAGGCCGACAATTCCGGCGAACTCTTCTATGGCACCTCTTTCACCGCCGGTGCGAGCCGTACCTTTATCATTCAGCCCGATGGCGCGTTCCACGAGTACCAAGTGATTCTCCCCGCCATCGGTCCAGAGGCGCGGCTTCGTCTCGATCCCGCCAGCGACGAAGGCGAAATCACCCTGGCTTGGATCGAGATCGAACCGCTGGAGGCCATCGAGGCCCCCTCACTGATGCTGCCCTCAGCCACGGTCACATCCTCGTTCCGAGAACAGGCATCTCTCCTGTCCGGCCGCCTGCAGGCAGTACATTCCGGCCGGCAATGGGGCAGCTTCGCCCTGAGGCACAACCAAACCACCGTGGCCACCGGCCACGACCGCGACCTCTTGGCGGTCGGCACACCGCTGAAATGGATCAACTTGCACGAGACCCTCTTCAGGCTTACCAAACTCCCCAACGGCTGGATGGAGACCGTCCGCTTCCGCGTCGACGCCCAGACCGTCATCTTTCAGCGGAGCCTGCGCGGCGGCGTCAATCCAGGCACCGTCGATGTCGAGGTCACCCTCTCCCTTTCCGGCAGCACGGGCGATTCCATCCCGGTCCTGCACGTCCCCTGGCTTAACCTCTTCCCAGGGTTCGGTAGCACCGGCGCCGGTAAACACCAAGCCGTCTTCCCCGGACTCGAATACCTGGCCAACGAGCCGAGCAGCAGCAAGGCCGATATCGAATCCGACGGCTATGACCGGCGTGTCCCGGATCCCATCAAGATCACCTGGCCGATGATGGGTATCGTCCAGGCCAACGGCACCTTCTTCTCGGTCATGTGGGAAATGGCCCCGGAGGTCACGCCCGTATTCGATTCTCCAGATCGCACCTTCAATTCCGGGGCGCACCTGTTCGGGCTCTGGGGACCAGGCGTCGGGGCGGAGCGGCCTGAGGGCGAGCTCTTCGCCTACGCACCCTTCACCCTCGAGGCTGCACACCCCATAACCGTGCGCGCGACGCTCCAGGCGGGGACCGCAGGCCACGCCGTAGACATGATCAAGGCCTGCCTGCAACATCATCCGATGCCGGGCCTGGTCGAACTCCCGGGGGGACTCCCCGAAGCCGTCGAACTCCTCGGCCGTGGATGGCTCGATTCAGGTCTCGGCAGCGGAGACCAGTGGCGGCACGCCCTCTGGAATGACAGCTTCCCACCGGCCTACGCGGCCGATGCCCCCATGTATATGCAGTGGCTGGCTGATCACACGCCCGATACCGCCCTCGCCAACCGCCTGCAAGACCGGGCCGGTCGCGCACTCGAAGCACTGCGCACACATCAGCCGCTCATGAACAGCGCGGTCTCACATGTCCGGCTCCCTGCACCGCCGCTCCTCTACGCCGAACTCACCGACTACATTTCGTATGTTGAGGCCCAGGCCCGACGCCTGCTGGCTGATTTCGACGAGACCGGAGTCCGACGTTACACCCCGGCGCCCGGGAAGCCGGACTATGCACGTACACATTTCGCCAACCACGCCAACGGCCTGAGCGCGAACAGCCTCTTCCAGGCACTGCTCGGCGCCGCCTTCTCCGGCGACCCCACCCTCATCGCAGAGGCCGTTAAGGTCCTCGACCTGCAGACCCAGCTCTATTACGGCAGCGTCCCCCGCGGGGCACAGACATGGGAAATGCCGCTGCATACACCCGATATCCTTGCTTCCGCCTACCTGATCCGCTGCTATCTCCTCGGTTACGAACTCACCGGAAATCAACACTATCTCGAACAGGCCGAATACTGGGCCTGGACCGGACTGCCCTTTGTCTACCTGCGCAAACCGGCCGAGGGCGAGGTCGGAGCCTATGCGACGATCGCGGTTCTCGGCGCCACCAATTGGCAGGCACCGGTCTGGTTCGGGCTCCCCGTTCAATGGTGCGGCCTGGTCTATTCCTCCGCCCTGTTCGACCTGGCTGCCCTCCGACCCAAAGGCCCGTGGGAACAAATCGCCAAGGGGATCGCCCGCACTGGCCTGCGCATGACCTTTCCCTCCACCGATGCCGAACGACAAGGCTTGCTCCCCGATTTCTACCATCTGCAGGCCCAGGTATCGGACGGACCCGCCATCAACCCGGGAACCGTTCAGGCCAATCTGCCCGGGGTTTTCGACCTGCCACCACTCTTCACCCTGCGGCGCTTGAACCGCGATCAAATCCTGCTCATCGCACCGTGCGACAGCTACAGCCTGGAATCCGATGATTCCCAAATCCAACTCGTTCTCCGCGGCTGGAAAAGCGGTCCGTTTCAGATCATGCTCTCCCGGGTCGACGCCCCACCCCAATCAGTCCGCGCCCGAACACTCGACTCGGCATCGATCGCCAAGCCACTCGAGCACGACTATCACCCGGAGCGCGGCCACCTGATCATTGAAGTCCCGGGCGAGTGCGAGCTGACCATCGCGTGGTAACCCCAACCCCACCCGTCTCGAACCTCCAGCCCTACCCCACAGGCCCTCACCCACATCCTCTTCCCCATGCAATTCGAAATCATGCAATGGCTTAAGGCAGGCGGACCGATCATGATCCCGATCGTCCTCTGCTCGCTGCTCGCATTCGCGGTCATCCTGGAACGGCTCAGCTCCCTCCGCCGAAACCGGATCCTCCCCCGCAAGCTCATGCACAGCCTGGAAACGTGGCAAGGCAAGGGCACCCCGCCGCAGGCAGTCCTCCAACAGGTCCAACGATCTCGGAGTCCCCTCGCCTTCCTGCTGCAGCCCATCCTCAACCCCGAACCCGGTCTCCAGGCCGATGCCGTGCTGCATATGGTCCAGGCGCGGGCGCAGTCGGTCCGCAACCGTTTGCAGCAAGGACTCCACATCCTGGAGTTGATCGTCGGAATCACCCCCCTGCTCGGGCTGTTGGGGACCGTGCTCGGTATGGTCAAGGTCTTCCACGCACTCGCCGTCGAGACCAGCGCCCAAGGGCCCATGCTCTCCATGGGGATCGCCCAAGCATTGCTCACCACCGTTGCAGGGCTCGCCGTCGCAATCCCGAGCCTGATCGCACACAGCCTCTTTACGAGGAAAACCGAAAACTTAGAGACCGAGATCGAGACGATCGCACTGGACCTGCTGGCTCGACACACACTCGAACAGCCTACGGCCCACGCCGCGCCCATACCTCAGGGACCATCCGCCGGTTGAGCACGCGCTCCTATCGACGGACCGCCGACCCGGACGTACCCCATGCAAAAGATTCTCTTCCCCGACCTACCCAAGCGGACCCCGGAGATTCGCATCACGCCCCTGATCGATATCTTGTTGTTGCTGCTCATTTTCTTCACCATCTCCTCACGCTTGCGCTGGAATCCCGGCCTCACCCTTGATCTGCCACAGGCATCCTCCTCCGTGCCGGTCGATCGACCCCTGCGCCTGGTCGTCATGATCGATGAAGAGGGTACCATGTACCTGCAGGGTGAAGAGGTCGCCGCAGACGCCCTCGGCGCTGAGCTGAAAGCCGCTCTCGCCGAGCTCGGCCCGGAATCGCCGACCCTGGAGCTCGAAGCCGATCGAAGGGCTCCCTACGGCAGCGTCCTGGGCGTCATCGACAAAGCCAGAGAGCTCGGACTCGAAAAGGTCATCGCCTTTACCGAAACCGCAGAGGAAGCGCTGTAGCCGGAGCCCGTCCGAAAAGGTATGTTCCTAAGGCGCCACCTCCAGAACATAGTTGCCGATCCGACCGATCCGGCGACCATTGCCTGGAGGCAACGCATGATGGAACATGCCTTTTCGGATAGCCTCTAACCGTGACCCCAGCCGAGAGGTGGAGGTACACCATGGAACCGGAAACCGCTGACGCGTTGAAAAAACTGGCCGTGCGATGCCTGTTCGCCCTCCCGCTCACAGGCGCGACCTTCTACTTCTGGAGCACCGCTCAAGGAGGGTTCTCCGCCGCGCCGGTGCTCATCCTCTCCAGCGCCCTTCTCATTCTCGCCGGGGTTATCCTCGCCTCACCCCTGGCAGAGCTCTTCAGCCTGTCGGCCGGCAACCTCTTCTTCCCAGCCAATCGGAATACCCAGCCTTCTCCTATGTACAGCATCGGCGAGGCCAAGATCCGCCAGGGCCGCTATCAGGAGGCGCTCGAGTATTATCAACAGATCGCCAAGGACTACCCCGCCGAGGTCGAGCCGCACATTCAACTGATGAATCTCGCCTTCACCTACCTCGGAGACCGCGAGCTCGGTGATTCATTCTACCGCGCCGGCCTCGATCAAATGAAGTCCGAGAGGACTAAAGCCGTGCTCACACGCATGTACGAAGGGCTGCGTACCCAGGTCGATCAAGCCGCCCAAAAGTGGGGCGACCGCCCCGAATCCTGTTGATCCATCGCCTGGCATGCTATGATAGGGGGCCATGGCCAAACCCACCCCAGAGAGTCCGACGCAAGAGTTTGAAGGGACCATCGAGCGCATCGTCTTCTGCAACCCGGAGACTCAATACACCGTCGCACGCGCACAGGCCGACACCGCCGGAGTTTCTGTCGTCGTGGTCGGCAAGCTCGGCGAACTCAACCCCGGTGAATCGATCCGCGCCAGCGGACAGTGGTGCCAACACCCAACCTATGGCCGGCAGTTCGAGGTCGCCTCCTTCCAACTCGTCCTCCCACACACCGTCCAGGGGATCGAAAAATACCTCGGCTCCGGTCTGATCGAAGGCATCGGCCCCATCTACGCCAAACGTCTTGTGCGCGAGTTCGGAGAGGAAACCCTCGAGATCATCGACCAACGCAGCGCCAAGCTCCTCGAAGTCGAGGGCATCGGCCCCAAACGCCTCGATCGCATTCGCGAGGCTTGGGCCCGTCAACGCAGCATCCGCGAAGTCATGATGTTCCTTCAGGAACACAATGTCGGCACCTCCCATGCAGCCAAGATCTTTGCGAAATACGGCCAGAACGCCATCACCCTGGTCCGCTCCGATCCGTACCGCTTGGCCGAGGAGATCCGAGGGATCGGGTTTCTGAGCGCCGACCGCATCGCCCAGAGCATCGGCTTTACACCGTCGGACCCCGCACGTATCCGCGCCGGCCTCGGCTACACACTCCATCAGGCCTCGGCCGAGGGACACATCTACCTTCCCTCCGAACAGCTGGTCGAATCAGCATCCGACCTGCTCGGACTCCCCGCCGAGCCGGTCGAGGAGTCCCTGGAAACAACCGTCGCGGAGGGGTACCTCATTCGCGATCAGGTCCCTGAGACCGCCATCTACTCCAAGCCGCTCTTTCTCTGCGAAGCCCACTTCGCCCGACGCATCGCCATGCTCGCCCGAGTCGAGCCGCCCCCCCTGGTCACCAATACCGCGGCCGCGGTCCAATGGGCCCAGCAGCGCGCCGGGATCACCTATGCCCCCGAGCAGGCCCAGGCCGTGATGACCGCCCTCGATTCTCCGCTCACCATCATCACAGGCGGCCCCGGCGTCGGCAAGACAACCATCGTTCGCGCGCTCGTCGATATCCTGGGCATCAAGCGTCATACGATCCTGCTGATGGCACCCACCGGCAGGGCCGCCAAACGCCTCAGCGAAAGTGCTCAACTCCCAGCCCAAACCCTCCACCGCGGACTCGGATTCCAACCCCATACGCGTCAATTCAACCGCGATGCCGAACACCCGCTCGAGGCCGATATGGTCATCGTCGACGAGGTCTCCATGCTCGATCAGGTCCTCGCCTACCACCTGATCAAGGCCATCGCCCACGGCACCCGCCTCGTCCTGGTCGGCGACCCCGATCAGCTCCCCTCCGTCGGACCCGGCAACGTCCTGTCCGACCTCATCCGGAGCGAGATCTGCCCCGTCATCACCCTCAATCAGGTCTTTCGTCAGTCGGGCGGAAGCCGAATCCTCCATTCCGCACACGCCATCCGAAAAGGCGAGATCCCAGACCTCAAGAATCATCCCAAGGCCGACTTCTTCTTTATGAGCAGGGAAGACCCCAACGAGATCGCCAATACGATCGTTGAACTGGCCATCGATCGACTGCCCCGACACTTCCATCTCGATCCATTCACCGACATCCAGGTCTTGAGCCCGATGCATCGCGGACCCTGCGGCGTCGAGCACCTGAATGAACTGATCGAAGAGCGCCTCCTCGGGAGAGATACCCCAGGTATCCTGCGCTACGGTCGGCTGTGGCGAAGGCGCGCCAAGGTGATGCAGACCCGTAACAACTACGATCAAGAGGTGTTCAACGGCGACATCGGATTCGTCAGTGATGTCAATACCATCGACCAGAACGTCTCCGTGACCATGGACGGCCGCGAGGTCGTCTACCCCTTTCAGGATCTCGATGAGCTGGTCCCCGCCTACGCCATCTCCGTGCATAAATCCCAAGGGAGCGAATACCCGGCCGTCATCGTTCCGGTTTCCATGCAGCACCGGCTCATGCTGCGCCGGAACCTGATCTACACCGCGGTCACCCGCGCCAAGCGCATCCTGATCCTGGTCGGCGCTCCCAAGGCGCTGCGCATGGCAGTTGAGACCGTCGACCATGAGCACACACGCTGCACCGGCCTTCGCTTCCGCCTCCAGGCAGACCTCGCCACCGGCGGCACGACGATCGCCCCGGAGAGTGAGCTGCTCCAGGAAGAGTACTGATCACCCCCGATGCGTGTTTTTCACGCATCCCGCGCCCGCCACACGCATCCTCTTGGGCAAGATACTCCTCCCCCCCCTAGAATCATGCGGGATTCAGGCCGCGTAATCCCCCAAAACGGATGGCACAGAACCTGCTCTCTCGAGCCGGAGGTTGTGGACGGATGAAATTCAATTTCTTTAAGAAATCATTGTTCGATAAGACGGGGGAGACCGATCCAAGAAGTCCCGCCCAGGTCGCCGCCGAGGAACAGCTTCGCGATGCATGCAAAGGCAAACGCCGCGCACGCAAAGCCCTCCTCCAATGGTACGATCCGGTTATCGTCGAAATCGCCGGGACTTTTCAAAACGATAGGCTCCACCAATTCGCACTGGTGGAGGCCGGACGTAACGGAATGAATCAGGCCCTTGACCTTTTTGATGTGCACCGGGACCCAGCAGAGTTCCCCGGCTTCGCCAGGAAAATCATCGAGCGGAACATGCTGTTGGAGTGGAAACACTCCTAGCCCAGATTCAGACATGGATCGGGACCGCTCGACCGCAGGCCTTTATAAGAGGAGGCGGGGAACCACGGGCAGCGCACTGCAGGCGCGCTGCCCGTTCTCTTTGCCCGACGCCTTCGGCCAGTGGGCTGTCGGAGGTGGAGAGTCCACTGCCAGGAGGCGGAGCCTGGAGCAGCGCCTTGCCGGACGGACTCGAGCTTGATCACGAGGAGTTGGATGGCTACCCGATTGCCCTGAACTTCGCGGCGCGGGCTTACACAGTGCGCCGGGCCTTGAAGGTTCGCGAACGGGTGAGCGGGGATGAAGACGAGTACGAGTAGGAGGTTATCGAGGAAGACAAGGGCCAGTGGGCAGCTCAGACCATCTCGGTCTGGTGATTAAGGCATCGAAATCGAAATCGAAATCGAAATCGAAATCGAAATCGAAAGGCCACGGGATGGGATTGGGACACGAGCAACCGGGTACCACAGCCGTAATTATGCGGTGCTGAGAAAACTCGGCATCGAAATTTGTTGGTGCATCAAGCCCAGGTGTCATACCGAACAGGAATCGATCCCGATCTTGATTCGCAAATCCCTAAGATAGTTTCGAACCAGATCTTTGACCCTGCCCACCCCCGTGGCCAGGTCGAAAACGCCACCGCGCCCACTGCGGGAGGCTCTCCGAATGGGGAGCGGACGTTTCGTGAAGATCCCTCGATTCCCTCGATTCCCTCGATTCCCTCGATTCCCTCGATTCCCTCGATTCCCTCGATTC
>CALLYA010000148.1 GCA_937875495.1 uncultured Verrucomicrobiota bacterium | reverse complement strand
GGCAATGGTTGCCGATCAGTCAGATCATTGTCTGAATCGGGGTCGGATTCCCTCGATTCCCTCGTTCAGTATGGCACCTGGACTCATGCACCGCTCATACCTCGCTGCCGAGTTTGGTCAGCACCGCAACAATACGGTTGCACCCCGGTTTCTTGTGTCCGAATCCCATCATACGTCCTTTCGATACCAAGGCCGATAGCGTCCCCCATCTTGCTTCGCCATCTACCGCTTCGGTCAGGCTCGCCCTCCCTTTGAAGGCATCCACAGATTGCCCTCATCACCTGCGGATGCGCCCTCCTTGTTTGCATGCACCCACCCAAACCCGGGAAAGTATCCGCAGATTACGCAGATCCACGCAGATTGCGCTAATCTAAATATGTGTTCATCTGTGGATCACAGAGCACATCCATACTTTTTCGGGGCCCAAACAGAAGGAGAGCAGGCAATGCACAGACGACAACTCGGCTCAAACGGTTTTCGCATCAGTGAAGTGGGCCTCGGTTGCTGGCAGTTCGGCGGTGACTTCGGCGAGGTCACAGAGCAGACCGCCCTAGCGATCATGGAAAAAGCGGTGGAGCACGGGGTCGATTTCTTTGATACCGCGAACGTATACGGCGACGGTCGAAGCGAAACGCTGATCGGCCGCTTTTTGAACCAATGCCCCCAGTCGATCACAGTGGCCACCAAGTTCGGCCGCGGGGAGGATGTCTTCCCCGATCGCTACACAGAGGAACGGCTCCGCGCCTCGATCCAGGACTCCGCGGGCAGGCTCGGAGTCGACTGCATCGACCTGTTACAGTTGCATTGCGTCCCGACCGAAATACTGCGGCAGGGGGCTATCTTTGATTGGCTCCGCCGCGCCAAGCACGACGGTATGATCCGACACTTCGGTGCCAGCGTGGAAAGCGTGGAGGAGGGCCTGATCTGTCTCGAGCAAGAAGGCATCCTATCACTGCAAGTCATCTTCAATATCTTCCGCCAGAAACTGGCCACGGAACTGCTGCCGCAGGCCGAAGCGCGCGGAGTCGGGATCATCGTGCGCCTCCCTCTGGCCAGCGGCCTGCTGTCCGGCAAGTTCAACGCGAACTCGATCTTCGCGCAATCCGACCACCGCAATTACAACCGTGACGGACAGTACTTCAACGTGGGCGAAACCTTTGCGGGGCTGCCCTTTGAGAAAGGCGTGGAACTGGCCGATGAGATCAGGCACCTGGTGCCGGACGACATCTCCATGGCCGCCTTTGCCCAGCGATGGATCCTCGATCACCCTGCGGTCTCCGTCATCATCCCGGGCGCCAGCCGCCCGGATCAGGCCCGAGCCAATGCCGAGGTCTCGAGCCTAGCCCCGCTCCCCCCAAGCATCCACTCCGCCCTGAAGGATTGGTATCACACAAAAGTACACCACCATATCCGTGGACCTTATTAATCCGGCCTGCGGCCGGATGCCTGAGGCCTGCGGGCCTCAGGCGAGGTCGGAGGTCGGGTTCCGGGCTCGCGCCCGGAAGCTTGAGGCTGGTGCCTCAAGCTGGAGGTCAGAGGTCCGCTTTGGGTGGAGCTTTGGCCATGGGATAGAGGACGTTATGCCTGTTGATCAGTGTATCAGCAAGCAGTAACTCGCGCGAAGCGCTGACCTCCGACCTCCGACCTCGCGCGGGGGGCTGAAGCCCCCCTCGCGCCGCGGCACGCTACGTCGTGCCGCGTTCACGCAATAGGAACCGCGTTCAGATCGTCCCATTCAATGCCGACTCTACGGAGCGCATACCCGAGTTCCTTACGGTGATCGCCGTATGCGGTCATCCAGTGGAAACCTGGCATTCGCTCGGCCACGAGTTGATCCGGTACTGTGTAGCGAACATCGATTTGATCACGGCAGATCGGCAGGAAGGGTGAACTTTCCACTTCGCCCAACAGTCCCATCCATCGCTTGGATTTGAAGTCGGGCGCGATGTTCGTCAGGACCTGACCCTTGGGCCACTCCGCCTTCGGGGCCGCACCGTAGTCGGATTCAAAATGCGTCACGATTCGGGCCGGTTGTGTCGTCTTACCGTCCATCTTTCGCGGACCTGTGCAGTGCGCCAGAGTGATGACGCCGTCGTGTGGGTAAGTCGGGTCGTTGAGAAACACCGGTTTCCCGGTGATGTTCGCCATGAGCAGGCCCGATGGGATGACCACGAAATCGGATTCACAAAAGGCCAACCAACCGTCGTCATTGAGCGTGCTCAAGGTCAGGCAAGCGGAGGTCAGGGCCTGCGGCATGATCGTGCCCATGCAGCCATTGATCGTGATGGCACGACAATCGGCCTCCACCATCAGCTTGCGAAAGACCTGGTCAAGGAGGAAACAGTTGTCCACATACTCGCGTTTGGTCTCCAGCTTGGTTGCCCCCGCTCCGAGATACGCCCCCGCACGCTTGCGCGCCAGGGCGACCGCGTCCGTATCGGCACGCGCCTCGAGGATCAGCTTGCCAAGGTCCTCATAAGTGACCGTCTGCATGTCGAGATTCCAGACCTCACGCACCAGGTTCGGTATCACGCCCTCAGGCTGCGCCCAACCGGCCGGTCCGCCGATGCAGAGGATCTTCTGGCCACGCGTGTTCTTGAGTCCGCACAAGGCACGCAAGCGCCAGGTCAACTCATCCGTGCTGTCGGTGACCACATCATCAAACCTGATGTGCTGCACTGCAGCCGTATCCGTGTGTTGGCGGAGGAAGCGCGGACTGATGATCTCGTACTGCAGATAGACCGGCCCACTTCTGTGGCGCTGGAACAGGATCACGTCCTTCTTGAAATCCTGGCATCCATTCACCGCCGCGCCGGCACCATAGACGATCACCACATCGGCGGCCTGAAGCTCGGCTGAGCCGGCGACATCGGTAACATTGCCGACTACAGCGACCTCGCTGAACCCGACCGGGAAATCGGCCTTTTGGCAGATCTCGGTCAACTCACGCCGGATGCGCGCCGCTTCATCCGCCGCCTGTTCGGCGGTTTCAATTCCGCCCCAGTTGCGCCAGGAAGTCATCGGCCTCCGCTGCGGGCGGTCGCAGACCAGGACCGGAAAGATGTTGAGCGGCTTGCGCGGACCCGGCATCGGCACTTCAGAGACGCTCGCGGCCATGACCCGCGCCCAGGTCAACCCGGTCAAAATCGCACCACCCACCGCCGCCGTCGCCAGAAAACTCCGGCGGGTCATTTCGGTCATCCCACCAACCGGTGGTTCGGGGCAGCAATGACAGTTGCACCCAGCGTGTTCCTCATTGTGACCGCAACCCGTTTGGCTTTCTGTACTCATTGTTCCGCTCTCCTCTTTCTGGCCGCCAACTGAAATCCATTCATTCATACACAAACAGCATGTATGTTTAATGCTTCTGCCATTTTCGGAGTAACAGATCAATAATATTTACGCGGCACGACGCTGCGTGCCGCTGCGCGTGGGGGCTCCAGCCCCCCCGCGCGAGGTCAGAGGTCGGAGGTCGGAGGTCAGATCCAGAGCGCTTCGCGCGAGTTACTGATTGCTGATACACCCATCGGTAGGGAGAACGTCCTCTATCCCACAATCATCGCGCCACGCATCCTTTGCGCCTCTGCGCCTCCGCGCGAGACCTCCGGTCATCAGTAGGTCAATTGTCCACTATCACCTGGCCATCGCTCCACCCACGGCGGACCTCCGGCCGGAGTCAAAGACCAACGGGGCGAATGCGGGTGGGTGATGAAAACTGCCCACGCCGGTTGGATTCCAGGCCAGGAATGCGCGATTGGCGTAGTCACAACGGTAGAAATTCGCGCTCCACCGCGCGCCCGGCTCGGGGCGCCCGGACGGGAAGGCGCTCCAGGGAATACGCATCCGGGCGGTCCAAACCTTTGGGCTTTCCGTAATCGTGACATCGGTGATGAATCCGCTGTCCCAACTGCGATCGAAGGCCTGATGCTCCAGATCGATCGCGAGATCCACCCACTCGCCGTTGGGTGCAAGCTCGAACTCGCGATACGTCTTCGAGCTTGCGGGCTCGCTGTCGATAAAGGCCTCGACGACATCCCTTTCCCAGAGTAGGTCACGTTCGACCTTCGGATCGGCGGGGGTGTAAGTCGTCAGCTCGGTATAGGGTCCCCGGAAGATGAGATAGAGAAACTGATCGGACCAGAGGGCACGCACCGTGGTCGCGAGTTCAGACCGCTCTATGCCATCGCGGGAGCCACGGATCATTCGAATCGGTCGCGCGCGCCGAAGCAGCTCACGGCTCAGCCCCTCTCCCGGTGCGGGGTCGGCTTCGATGCGTGCGGCATGGAGCGGTGCTGGAGGCAAGGAACGTGCCAGCAGTTTGCGCGCGTTTTCGAAGTAGATCTTGCGCAACACAGCCGCGGGTAGGCCGATCCCGCTGATGGTCCAGTCACCCTGGATCGGGGTCATATGCTCGAACTCGCGATCCCACGTCTCCAGCCAGCGCCACTGCTTTTCGTAGAAGCCAACAGCATCGTCATCGGTCGGTCCGGGTCCGCTCCCACCGGATCCGAGGATCAGCTGATTGTAAACCATGAAGTCGGTACCGAAGAGGATACGGTCCTGATGCTTGACGAAGAGGTCGTGCATCTTCTGCGGATTGTGCCGGCCCAATTCAGGGATGCGCGCTGCGAGGTCGACCAACATGTTCGGGTATCGTTCGAGCCAGGTATCAACAGCATCGACGTTCTCTGGATTGTTGGCGAAGTGCACACAGACGAAGGTCGTGCCCGGGTGGCGCTCGACTACACGATTCCTGGCGGCAAGCAGCTCATTGCGTGCGGGGTACTTATCCGGATCGCCGAACCACCAGCTCGGGTGATCCTTCAGCTCTTCCCAGCGCTCGTTCGAATCGTTGTAGGGCGCCCAGAAGGCGAGCGGATCGGCGACGTGAATGGAGACCGGCATGCCCAACTCACCACAACGCTTCCAGACAGGATCGAGCTTGGGATCGTCGATCTTGATCAGATTCCCCTCGCGGTCGCGATAGGAAAGTCCCAGGCGCTTGTACTCCTTGAGCCCGGCAGCGCCGAGGCGATGCCCCTTCTCAATCTGTGCCACCGCCTTTTCCGCGAAATCAGGCTCGTCCCAGCCGCGAAAATCGAGGCTCATGTAATGCACAAACCGCCCTGGATGCAGACGGTCGGCAAGGGCCTTGTTCGTTTCGAACTCGGAGGGGCCCTCCTCCGGGCGCGTCACGAAGCCGCCGCTTAGGTTGACACCGATGCCGACGCCGACCTGGTCCATGATCCGCACCGCACGCGCCAGATGCGCCTCCGAGTAATTAATGTGCATGTGCAGATCGATCGTGCGCGCCTGCTCGCGCCAGGCCTCCGCGCGGGGGTTGGGTGTAAACGGCTCTGTCGCAGTCGCCAACCCGACAAAAAGACCGCAGACCACCGTCAACCCACCGATCCATCGATCTATTCGAAATTGAGTGTCTTGCATGAACGATCCCCCATTCCGTTGCTACGCAGCCACCAATATTGATATTCGATTTTATCCGCCACTCATCCTGCAGCGTAGGTGGGTGGATATTCAAGTCCAGAAGTGTTACGCTGCACAGGGCAAAAGCCCCAGTGCAATGGCCGGAGGGCAGAGGTCCGCTTTGGAGAAGAGTCCTGCCACAGAGGTCACCGAGATCACAGAGGCGCAACTCCGTTCCCATCTGAAGTCAACCCGGCTGAAAGGGGGCTGTCTCGTCGATGGCAAAAGGAAGAACCTCGCTGTGAACTCTGAGTCCTCTGTGGCTTCCCCATCCCCATCCGGAGAGCCTCCCGCAGAGGCCGCAGAGGTCGCGGTGACGTTTTCGACCTGGCCATGGGGGTGGGTAGGGGCGATGCTCTGATCCCAACCTTTGGGGGAATTGCCCCAAAACTTTCTGTGCCCATGCAGAAGGGGGGGCAGGCCGGGGCCTGCCCCTGCAAAGCCCGCCCGCGCGCCATCCCGTAATAAACCTCTGCGATCCCTGCGGGAGTTCTACCCATGCCAAGGGCGGTCTTGGAACGTTTGCGTAGAACGACTTCACGCCGAATCACACGTTCCGTCGATCCTGATCCCTATTCCGATCCCGATCCCGATTTGCCCGATCTGCGAATCACGGCCCCTCAACCCGGTCTCTTCCCACCCGCCCCTTCGCGCCCCTTTCGATCTTCCCCACTCGTTTCAGGTCGCTCCACATCCGAGGGTGCAATCCAGCCGGCAACAGGAGCTCGGCCGGCAATGAATCGCTCATAGAATCCACGTCCCTCCTCCTCGGCATACGGATAGGCGTCGAAGATTGCACCCTGCCCGCGCATGCGCGGATCGGACTGGGCCCTCAGTTCCCGGAAGAGCGTGGCTCGTAGGGCGTCCGCAACAGGGGAATAGCGTGCCTGATCGACGGCTAGGAGGTTACGGGTGCAATCGGGATCCTCCAACACGTCGTAAAGCTCCTCCACGGGCCGCTTGCCAAAGCCAAGGTCCCAATATCGGGAGGCGCCGGTCTGTCGGCGTTCGTTCAAGATCAAGGTTTTGGTGGGACTGCGGTCGGTGTTGGTATACCCGGTCTCCGGATTGCCCGCGGGCCAGCGCGCGGGTTCAAAGTTGCGCAAAAAGAGATGCGTACCTTGGACAATCCCGCGAATCGGATAGCCGACATCGCCAGGCCGGCCGACATCATGCCGCTCCTTTCCAATCAATACGTGGTCGCGACGGGTTGCGACCAGTCCGTCTCCAACATGGGTGAGGACTTCGACCAGACTCTGGCCCGCCATCGGCTGCATACCGACCGATGAGGACGAACAGCCGGCCAATTCGAGGAAGGTCGGGGCAAGATCGACAAAACTGACCAAGCCATCAAAGCGTCGGCCGGGGGCGCCAAGACCTGCCGGCCACAGGACGGCCATGGGCATGTGATTGGAGTGCTCGTAGGCCTGGCCCTTGACTCGAGGAAACGGCATTCCGTTGTCCGCGGTGACCACAACCACGGTGTTGTGAAGGAGCTGTTTTTGCGCAAGCAGGTCGAGCATCCGCCCCAGGTGCAGATCGAAATATTCGAGCTCCAGTGCGTAATCCAGCAGATCGGTACGCACGATCTCATGATCGGGCCAGGAACCGAAAACACGATCGACATCCGAAAGCCGTTTACCGCCTTGGCGGATACCGGATTGGAAGGCATACCCACGGTGCGGCTCATGCCCGCCGTACCAAAAACAGAACGGTTTACCCTCGCTGTTGGCGGCGAGAAAGGCTTCGAAATTGGCGGCATAGTCGCAGGCATTGATCTCCGAGGTGGGCGGCTTGGTCTTGACCCGTTGGTAGGCGGGTCCGCAGAGGTTGCGCGGCCGCCCCTGGGCATCGACGCCCGGTTCGCCTGGGGCCCAGCCCTTCCCGGTAAACCCTACGTGATATCCCTGCTCGGACAGGGCCTCGGGATAGGTTTTGAATTTTCGCGGGAAATGCGGGACGTGATTGGCAGCCGCCTCCAGCTGCCAGCTGTTTCTACCGGTCAGGATGCAGGCACGCGAAGGGGAGCATTTGGCGTTCGGGGTATAGGCCCGCGTAAAGAGGATCCCATTGGCCGCAACCCGATCGAACGCTGGCGTCTTGATCCAATCGCACCCATACGCACCCATCAGGGGATAAGACGCATCGTCCGCGACACAGAAAAGGATGTTCGGCCGCGACACACCGACCCTGGATGGTTCCGCTCCCCGTGCAGGTCCCAACGAGAGGAACAGGATTCCCGCCAGGCAAAGGCCGATCCGGGCCAGGCTTCGCGGCTTACAGTGCAGACCGAGAGTTGGTTCCATTTCTTCCTCTCCAGGTTTGTGTTGGCACTCTTTTATTCACCCACAAAAGCAGGTGGCGAGCACGAAAGGTGAAGAGAGAATGGATCTCGCGCAGGACGCAGAGGTTTATCGCGGGATTGCGCGCGTGCGGACATCGTAGGGGCAGGCCCTGGCCTGCCCCCACTCTGCATGGGCACATGGGCGAATGTTCTGCATGGGCGCAGAGGTTTTTGCAGGCCCACCACCGCCAATGACCTCCGCCCCTCGTCTGAGGCCCGCGGGCCTCAGGCCTTTAGCAGCGGATGCGTCCCGCGTCCGCTAAAGCCCGTTAAAGAGGTCTGCGATGGAGCCGAACGAGGAGCGGTCCTCCTTGGGCTTGTAGTCCTTGACCGGCTCTTCTTCACCCTCCGGGTGCTCCCCGGGCAGGCCGAGTGAGATCCGATTGCCGCCGTCGGTGATGTCAAGGATCTCGACCTGAACAGTGCTGTTGACCGGGAACTGCTTCTGCATCTCCCGCACCTTGAAAGCCGGGTTTTCCAGGCCGAGCCGGCTGACATGCAGCAGGCCGCTCTTGCCGCCGCCGAGGTTGATGAAGACACCGAAATCCTTGATCGACTCGACGATGCCAGTGGTGACGTCGCCCGGCGTCAGTTTGCTGACACCCTCTTCTGCCTCCGCGTATTCGACGGGACTGAGCGAGATCCGACGGCTCTCCGGGTCGATCGACTCAATGATGATCTCGAGCTCTTGGCCGACCTCGAGGACTTCGCCCGCGGAGGCCAAGCGGCGGCCGCCACCCAGCTTGCTGATGTGAATCAAGCCGTCGATACCGGCCTCGAGACTGACGATGGCGCCGGGGGGGATGATGCGCAGGACACGGCCAAGCGTGCGCTGACCGACGGTCCAGCGCGTCTCGACATCCGACCAGGGGTCGGTCCCGGCCCGGCGTAGGCTGAGCGAGAGGCGATCTTGCGCCCAGTCGATCGCGGTCACGACGACGTCGACCTCCTGGCCGATCTGGACGATCGTTGAAGCATCTTCTACCCGTTCCCAGGCCAGTTCACCCATGGGAATGAGTCCTTCAGCCCCGCCCAGGTCTACGAAGACCCCAAAAGGACGGATGTTGCGGACGACACCATGGACGACCATGCCGGGTTCCAGCGTCTCGACGAGCGCTTCCCGCTTCTGGGTGCGCTCACGCTCCAGGACCCGGCGGCGCGAGACGACCAGGTCACGGTCGCCGAACTGGGTGATCAGGAAGGTAAAGCTGTTGTGCAGATATTGTTCGGCCGGGCCGGCACCAAAGATCTCGATCTGGCTGTAAGGACAGAACGCCTTGCGGCCGCCGATCATCACGGAGTATCCACCCTTGCGCTCCTCGACAACGACACCTTCCACCGGTATTCCGCTGTGGTAGGCGTCCTCGAGGAGGCGCTCGGCGGCCTGACCGGAAATCCGTGAGGAAAAGCGGAATTCGCCATCCTGCATCGTCACGAAATGGACCGTGATGGTATCCCCGACCCCGACGGTGAGTTCACCGGTCTTGTCGACGAATTCCTGGCGGTCCACAACACCCTCGCTCTTGGCACCGACATCAATGAACACCACGTTTTCATTCATATCGGTGATGATCCCCTGCACCTCCTGGCCAGGCTCGAAACCGGACACAAGGTTTTTGAGGCTGTCCTCGAAAAGGGATGCAAAATCTTCCAGATCTCCAGCTTCAGGATTCGTCATAGTGGTCGTCCTTCAAAGCAAAGCCATACGATATACTCGGTCTGCGAACACTCGGCATTTTCCGGTAGATAGACCCATGGTGCAAACGCGGTCATGGAGTTCCTTACGCGCAGAAATCCCGTTGTTTGACTGGGGTCAGTTCAGTGAGGGATCCTCGGGAAACTCGGCCAATAGGGCGTGGGACGGCCCCATTCGGCGCAGACAGGTCTTCCACAGGCCTTCAGGTGAGGTGGAGAAGACCAGATCCGCGGTGGCGGAAGAAAGAATCCAAGAGCGCTCTTTGATCTCGGCCTCGAGCTGACCCGCCCCCCATCCGGCGTATCCGTGGAATACGCGGACAGGAGATTCCGAGGCATCGGTTTCGAGCGCCAACTGGTTAAAAATCTCGTCGGACCGGGCGATACAGACCCCAGGGATGACCTGCTCCAAATCCTCCTCCTCCAGCGAGAGGATCGGTTTGTGCAGGAAGAAAACCGCGTTCTCCTGGACCGGTCCGCCCCGAAAGAGCACCTCCGATTCGTTGACCCAGGTGCTCAACTCGGGAATGGCCACACCGACCGGAATGTTGGAGGGGTGGTTGATGATCAGGCCGAACGCACCCTCTTCGTCGTGCTCAAGCAGGAGCACAACGGAACGGAAGAAGTTGGGATCGGCCAGGCTCGGCGATGCGATCAGAAACAATCCGCGCAATGATTCCATCTGAGCCATATTCTCCTATGCTTGGATTCATGGGATCCCAAAACGAACTTCGCATCACCGTCCCGATAGCAAACGAATTTAGGACGGGGACGGTGTTGTGAATCGAGTGCTTTGAGCCGCTCTCCCCGGAAGATGTCTTGTGGGTGTGATATAAACCTACCTCGGTCCCGAGGAAATATCCAGATTCGAAGCAGTTCGCCCCCTTCCGCGAGCCCATCCGAAATGGCGCGCTCCTTCAGGCCCCGCCTCCAGCCAAAGGTCGCCGACCAGCCGGATCATTGTCGAAATCGAAATCGGTATCTGTATCGGTATCGTTTCCTGTTCGGTATGGCACTCGCCCTCTGAACACCGCTCAATTTTCACTGCCGAGTGGTGTCAGCACCGCAGAATTGCGGTTGGGCTACCCGGTTTCTCATGCCTGAATCCCATCCCGCCTCCTTACAATTCCGAGATCGATAGCGACCCCGACCCCGATCTTGCTAGAGGCCGTCCGAAAAGGTCTTCGGATCCGGATGGGGAGGTATCCCGCAGAG
>CALLYA010000147.1 GCA_937875495.1 uncultured Verrucomicrobiota bacterium | reverse complement strand
CTTTTCTGAAGACCACATTACCGACAGAGAACAGAGAGCAGAGAACAGAGAACAGAGAACACAGAACACAGAACACAGAGGCGCAGGTCCCCTACCATTTGAAAGCAACCCGGCTGAAGTGCCGGCTGCCACATCGATGGCAAATGGAAGAATCCCTCGGTGGGTATAACCAATCCGAAAACGCGCGCTGCCTCAGGCGGCACGCTGCCGATCTGTCGGATCTGTGTCGGGATCGATCGCCGCCCCGCATCGCACCCGGCCCTCTGAGCACCGCTCGTACCTCGCTGCTTAGTTTGGTCAGCACCGCAACAATACGGTTGCGCTTCCCGGTTTCTCGTGGCCTAATCCTATACTGCCTCCATTCGATACCGATACCGATACCGATACCGACCCCGAGCTTGGGCCATCGACCTCTTCGGACAGCCTCCACCACCACCCCCATCCGTATCCCCTTGAAACCGACCACCCGACCTCCATGAACCCTCCCTCCTCAATCCTGATCGCCGGCGCAGGCTTCCTCGGCACCCAGCTTGCTGAATTGCTCGCGGAGGCCGGCTGCCATGCCTACACCCTTCGCCGTTCACCCACTCCCCTGCAGGCTTCCACAGCTCCCGCTTCAACCCCAACCCGAATCCACCCGATCCAGGCCGACCTGCTCGAGCCGTCCACCCTGGCCGACCTTCCCGCCACCATCGACGCCGTCGTCTTCGCCGCCTCCGCCGATCGATCGAACCCGGATGCCTATCAGAACACCTACCTCAGCGCCCAGAGCAACTTGGCCCACGCCCTTCTTCGCTCCGGCAGG
The DNA here is from genome assembly GCA_937875495.1 of uncultured Verrucomicrobiota bacterium. Lineage (GTDB taxonomy): Bacteria > Verrucomicrobiota > CALLYA01 > CALLYA01 > CALLYA01 > CALLYA01. Next base: position 8,200 of record CALLYA010000147.1, on the reverse strand, counting down.
GAGCTCCAACGTTGGATCTTTGTCTCGAGCACTCGAGTCTATGGTTTCTCCGACGGTCGCTGGGTCGGGGAATCAACGCCCCCCCATATCAGAGACCGCTTGGCCGAGACCCTGCTCCGGGCCGAGGAATTCACCCATGCCCTCCCCTGGCCGACCTGCGTCGTCCGCTCCGCCGGCATCTACGGCCCCGGCCGCAACCGACTCCTGGACCAATGCCTCCGCCAGGAACGGCCGCTGCCGCCGCCGGGTGTCTATACCAACCGTATCCATCGCGACGACTGCGCAAGAGCGCTGCTTCACCTCCTGCACCTACCGATGGCCGACCTCCCGCCCACAATCCTCGCCGCCGATCGGGATCCCGCGGAATCCCGCACGTTTCTGACCTGGATCTATCAACAGCTGGGACGTACCCCACCGGACCTCGGACCCGCCGACCGCCCTCGCGGCGGAAACAAGCGTTGTCGCTCCGATCTGCTCCTTCAAACCGGCTTCCAATTCCACTACCCCAGCTATCGGGACGGATACCCGGCACTCATTCAATCCGTATTGAGCACGCCTCCCGCCGACTCCTGATCCAGGCGAACCACCGCATGCCGGATACGTGCCCCTGCTTCGTCCCGGCAAGAATAGGTCACATGCATCAACCCATCCCTCGATTGTATCACCGTTGGATAGGAGTATGAGCCACGCCCCGGTTCGGCCTCTTCTAAAACAGCGCCCAATGCCCAACTCCGGCCTTCGTCCCGGGACAGGTAAGCGGTGAGCCGATGGCGCCCATCCTCGGTGTCGTTAAGCACCATCACCCAAGGCCCCTGACGTAAGGCGATCACCTGGAGACTGCTGCCCGGGTTCGGCAGTTCATCATCCAACGCCGGACTCCATGTGCGGCCCCCGTCCCCAGAGGAACTGACCATGACCCGCTGGGGCGGGTTGCCATTGTCCCTCATGTACGCCAGCACCTCTCCATCCCGTCGGCGGACCAGTGAGGGCTGGACGTTGCCGAGCCCCGTGATCGGTTCACTGCACTCCCAGCTGCGCCCATCATCGCGGCTCCATGCAACCAACGAAATATTGAATCCATCGGAATAGAGCGGTAACAGAAACCCACCGGCACCGTCCGAAATCGGCGGGGTGCGGGTCATCCAGCCGATCTGCCGCTTCGCGGGATCCTTCGCCGCCTCGACCACCAATTGGGTGTACTTGCGCGCATAGGACGACCACAATCCTTCCGTCGGTGCCAGCGCCTTCAGCCCCGCCTCCAAGACCGACGCAAACTCCTCCCCCGGCTTCAGCAACACCACCCCCTGTCGCTCCCATCGTGGCTCAGCGCCCTCCGGCCAATCGACGCTGCGTTGATACATCGTCAGCGACTCCTCCCAGCGCGCCGCACGTACCACAATCCAAAAGAGCCAGAGGCGATCCGTCCCGTCCCGATACAACACCGGATTGCAATCCGGGAATCCGGGGGTGTCGACCAAGGGAAAGACCGGGCCCCATGCGGCCGCCCCCGCGGGACGCCAGGCGGCCTGGATCTCGACATCGTCGGCGGTCCGCTCACCCGACCCATGAAACCAAGCAGCCAGCAGTCCGCCCGCCGGTGACTCCACCAACGTACTCGAATGGACATGCCTCTGCTGCGGGGGGAACAGGTCATTCCGTTCCAACACCGTGAGACAGGACCCCGCCCGGGCGGCAGGCATCCAGCCCCACCCCATCAACAGGCACACGATCAGCACGTCTCGGATCATCCTGTTTGTTACCATTGCCGTCACCACGATTCACCTGCTCGATCCATTGTTGATCGGGAAGCCCTCGGATCCATCCGTCTGGTCGTCCGAAAAGGCTGCCGCTTTCCTATCCGGATCCGGAGAGCCTCCCGCGGAGAGCACGGTGGCGTTTTCGACCCGGCCACGGGACTGGGTTGGATCTATCCCCCTGATTCCTACCTTGTTGGGAAATTATTAGCTAAATCGCTTCGGCAGACCAACAAGAGTCAGGCGCGAGCTACCGCGCGTCGCCTGCACCCTCCTGCTGGCCCTCGCCTTCCCCGTCCCCATTCTCGTACTCTTACTCGTACTCGTACTCGTCCCTGTCCCCGTTCCCCTGTTCGCGAACCTGATTCCCTCGCGCGATCAAGCTCCAACACCTCGTGTACGGGAACGTGTACCGCTTCGCTGTGTACGCGTACGTTTCCGGGCCCAACATGGCAGTTGCTAAAATCTGCTCCGACGTATTTGCATTCCCCCCCTCATCCAGCCCCTCGCGCGATTCATGTCAGGCTCGCGGAAACCGCCAAGGCTCACGGTAGACCGGACGCAGCAGGGCGGCAGCCTCCGGGTCCCCGACAATCGTCTCGCGCTGCGGGTCGAACGCCACAGAGCGTCCGAGCTTGAATGCCAGGTTCGCCAGTGAACACGCAATGTCGATGCGATAGTGATAATCCACATTGCAGCTCGGCAAACTCCGGGTCCGAATGCAATCAAGCCATTCCTGCTGATGCCCGGGCGAAGCCGCAATCCGCTCACCGTCCCCACCGGGATCCTGAAGCCGGTCGCCTTCCCCGATCAGCCGATGCTCGGTGTAATCGGCCATCAGTGTCCCGTTCACACCCTGGAAATAGATGCCGAGGCGCCGGGCGATTCCACCCGCGCCCTGGAAATCAAAACCGTAGCTGTTCACTAAGGACATCGACCAGGTCAGTGTGCATTCAGGATACTGGAATTGAACCTCCTGCGTGTCGGGGCAATCGCCCTGATCCTGAATCACGAAGCGGCCTCCCATCGCGCTCACGCGTGTCGGATGCCCCAATTCCAAGGCCCAGTAAGGCAAATCGAGTATGTGCGGAGCCATGCCAGGGGTCCAGCCGCCGCTGTAGTCCATGAAGGAACAGTGGTTGTAAGAGCCGTCGACGATCAGCGGATTGAAAGGTCGGGCCGCCGCAGGCCCACACCAGCGTTCCCAATCCAGGCCCGGAAAGGGAGCACACTCCTCCGCACGCCCGATTCCCTCGGGTCCCTGATTCATCACCATCAGCGTCCGGACCGTGTGCACCTTGCCGAGAACGCCCGTCCGAACCAACTCCACCACCCGCCGGTAGTTTTCGCCGGCATGGATCTGCGTCCCCACCTGGCTGATGACCCCGGACCCCCGCACAGCGTCCCGCACGGCCAATGCCTCATCCACATACAAGGTCATCGGTTTTTCCAGATAGAGATCCTTCCCCGCCTCGCAGACCGCCAACGCATGAAGCGCATGCCAATGCGGCGGGGAGGCAACCACGACGGCATCCAGGGGCGCCTCCTCCAGCATAACCCGATGGTCCGTGTACCCGCGGGCCGTGCCTCCGCACATATTCAAAGCGGCATTGCGACGGGCATCCCAGACATCACAGATGGCCGTCACCTCCACCTCCGGCGAGGTCAGGAATGCCTGCAACAGGGATTGCCCGCGGGGGCCCACCCCGATCCAGCCCAATCGGATGCGATCGTTGGCCGAAACCGCCCCTTGCGCGGGTATCCAACCCGGCAACGCCATGGCCGCCGCACCCACTCCCGCGGCCGCCAGGAACTCCCTCCGTGAACGCTGCTCGTGCATCACGCGCCTCCTTGCGTCTCCCCGCCCCAATTCCAGCGTCAACCTGAATCCAACTTTCGAAAGGCCGATTCGCGTGTTATATAATTTCCGTCTTCTTCCTTGAAGCACCAATTTCGAAGGCCGGCCCCGGAACCCGTCTCATGCAGGATGATCTACAGAAGTATTGGCGTAAATTCAGCAAAGAGGAAATCAACCAGCTCCCGCACCGTGAATACGAGGGGCCCATCCATTTGGTCCGGTCCATCGGTCAATACCGCCGCCTCTTCGGGCGCCTGAAAAATGAGACCATCCTCGGATTTGATACGGAGAGCCGCCCCTCCTTCCGCAAAAACCACTCCTTCCCGCCCGCCCTGCTGCAGTTGGCGACCGCGGAAGAGGTCTTTATCTTCCAAATCAGCCTGTTCGGCCTCCCCCCCTCGCTCGCCGGCCTACTCGCCGACCCCAAGGTGATGAAGATCGGGGTCGCGGTCCACGACGACGTCCGGGAGCTCAAGGAACTGCGGCCCTTCGAAGAGAATGGGTTTTTCGATCTCGGGAAGGAGACCCGCCACCGCGGGATCCCCACCAACGGCCTGCGCAACCTCGCCGCCAACTTCCTCGGTATTCGCATCTCCAAAGGCGCTCAACGCTCCGACTGGGGAAGGGAGAACCTGACCGAGCAGCAGATCGTCTACGCCGCCACGGACGCCTGGATCAGCCGTGAAATCTATCTGCGCATGAAGGAGCTCGGCATCTTCGATCACCCGCCTCTGCTTCTGAACAAGCCGACCCTCGAGCCCAAGGAGGCGTCGTCACGGGCCAAGCGGGGATTGCGTCCGCGCAATCGACGCAAACCGACCGCCGCGAACAGCTGACCCCCACAACCCCTCGCCTTCGAGTGTCACTTCACTCCCGATCCTGTCGAAGCTGAAAGACATCCGGTCCGCACCCGACACGCCAGAACCCCGGAACGTCCTCCACAACCAGCTCCGCCCCCGGTGCACCCGCCTCCGTCACGGCACGCAACCGCCGGCCATCCACATCACCCTCAGCCCAGATGCCGGTCTTCGGAATCCAAACGGTCGCTGCTCGCTCCGTCGGCAAGAGGGTCAATACCACGCCTGTCTCCTCCCGCGTGGCACGAACTCCACATGTCGCCTGCAGCCCGCCGCCTTCGACAACCGCGCCCATCTCCCCGTGCGGTCGGAAGTAGATCGATCCAGGACCGCGGCTCCATTCCACCACTCCCCCATCCCAACGCTCCAAACAGGCCGTGACTTGTCCACCCGCTCCATCCGAGACCCGCGCGTAGAATCCATACGGCGGCAACGAATGCCCTTCACAGTCCCAGTCGGCCACCGGATCACGGTTGACCCAGACCGAGCCCAGACCATCACCCCAGTCGACCCGCTGCCGATGGATGTCGCCATCGACCATCGTGACCGATTCGATCCGCTGCATCGCCAGCGCCTGCATCAGATCGTTCGTCAGCCAATACTTGCGCACGACCTCCGCACTGAACGGCTCCGGCACCATCGCAGGCCGACCGGTCAGCACCTCGGTCGAGATGTAATCGGCCGAATAGATCCCATGCTCCCGCCGGTCCAGCCCCGCCAGAAAGCGGATCTCGTAGCCCGCACCATGCAGGATGAAACGGTCGTGATAGGCCGCGTCAAACCATGGGATCCGTTCCGCATCGGCACAGCGCACCTTCCAGGTCGCCCAGGCATATGAGCCCGCATCCGGGCTCATATCCACACGCAGATGGTTCGCCGTCGCCCCGTCCAGCCAGCCGATCAGACCGTCATGCCCGCTCTCCGAGATCTGGGGGGCATCCTTACCCAAATGCTCCCGAATCCAGGCAAACAGTCGCCCCCATGTCCGCCGCGTATACTCCCGCGTGTAAAACCGGCCATCCCAGTCCCAATAGTCGTAGGGCCCCAACGAAGACCACACGTCGATGAAATACGAGGTCGGCTGATACGCCTCCGCCAGGAGCTCCAGGTTCTCCTTCAGGAACGGCTCCACGCGATCCGCCCGCCAGCGATACGATTGCGCGCCACGGCCCTCATTGAGCCACGCGCGGGTCGGATCCCCACCCGCGTTGAACGCCACCTGCTCGTAGGAAAACGCCTCGGAGTCCGGATAGATGTCGACATAGTTGTCATGCGGGGAAAACATGACGCCCGCGGCCCGGCAGGTCTCGACCAAACGCCGAAACTCCTCCGGCGTTCCCAACCAGGGATTGGGTGGAAAGATGTCCGGCAGCCGGTAGTCATAACCCCACCGCTGCCAGCTGTGCCATATCACCACTGAATCAGTCAGCCCATACCGAAACGCCCGCGCCAGCCGCTCCGCCGATTCGCCGTAGCGCCCACCCCAAAGGTCGAATACAAACCGACCCGCCAACTCGTCCACCCCCGCCGCGGCAGGCCGCGGGTCCAGCTCCCGCCAAACCCGGACCGATTCCCAGATGTCCGCGCGTGGTACGAACCGGAACCGGGTCGGCCCCGCCGCACGCAGCGTGTAGACCCCGCGTTCAGGATCCACCTCCAGCCGGTCGGGCACCGAGTCGACCGATTGGATCAGCCGTATCGAGTCGAAATCAAACCCGACGAAAGAGGTCGATAGCTGATGCCCGTCAAACGGTATCTGAAACGCATCCGGCCGAAGCACGACGTTGCCCGCTCCCGCATAAACCGCCTCCGCTCGATGGTCCCATCGACCACAGGCGACCGACTCGATTCGAACAACCCGCCACGGTTCCGGCTCGGGGACACCCATCAGCTCAAAGCCGATGTCCATGGCGCCCCCGACGACGCCAACCCGCCCCAACAGCTCGTACGGCTCTCCCCGCAGTCCCCGAAATCGGTGGCGCACCGCCAAGCCGCCCTCAGGAGAGGCCTTTGTTGTCACCTCGGCCAACATGACCAAGGATTCCGGGGACTCCAAGGCAACGCCCTCCACCTGCACGTGGAATCCTTCAAGAACGAGGCGCGTACCGGTTTCGTCGACAAACGCAACCGTCGCATCCAAAAGCCCGCGCTTGCCCAGCTGAACCGTACAGGTCCCCCAGCCGGCCAACGCTCCGGTCCAATCCGGAGTCTCGTCCTGGACGACCACCGCGGCATTCTCACCACCGGCTGCAGCCACGCCCGCTGAAAGCACAGGATTGCCCCAGTAGGCCTGGTCGCAAGCCGTGTTGCGTTTCGGCCCAGGATCGCACTCTAGCTGGAGGCGAACAGCACGACCGGCATACGCGTCCAAGTTCACCTCAGCGTCCATCCACTGCTTGCTGTCGGTATGCCGATCGAATAACAGGGCGCCCGATACTCCGCGCTCCGCATCCATGGGCACCACACGTACCCGAAACGTCACGCCATCACTGGCAGGCTCGCCACGCTCGGGATTGTGATCCCGAATCGCGGTCCCGAAATGGAGCCGAATCGGTCCCTGCTCCGGCAACTCGACCGCGTACTCCACCCAGAGGACCCCTATCCTGCCCTCGTACCAAGGTGGATGAATCCCCACCGCTGAACGCGCCTCCCCACGATCCACCCAACCGGGGAGCGTGAAAGAGCCTCGTGTGCGCCCCTCCGAGCCGCGCCAACCAGCCGGCATCGCCATCGGCACCTGGCCATCTTCCTGGATGAAGACCTGCGCCCCAGTCCATGCCGCGAGCGCAATGCGCCCCGACTCCAACCGCAAGGGTGGATAGACAACCTCGGATTCGTCCAGTGCCGGTGTGCGCCGAACCCCGCTTTCCACGAAATGGACCGCATGCAGACCAGGTGCGTCGGCACCTGCCTCAGGGACCCAGGTCGCGTGTACCGGATAGATCTCGGCATAGACCCTTGGCCCCGGCTTGGCCTGAACCTCACATTCAAAGGATGCTCCTGCGGCAATCAAAACCGTCCGCGAAGCCTCCGGCCCGAACGTCCAGCCATCGACACCAGAGATCGTAAGCGCGCCCTGTACACTCGAGGAGCGATCGTTTCTCAAGCGGACCTTCAGCATCAACGGATCCTCAGCCCGCTCCCAACGGCTGGGGCCCTCCAATTCCAGTTCGAGACCGTCGGCTGCGTCCTTGGGTGGATTGAAGCCGAAACAAGAGGAAACCGCCCATTCGGAAAGTCCCCAAATGCCGATCATCGAACAAAGGAGGATTCGGATTATTCTGAGTATCCAAGTATGAGCCATCTTCATCTCCAGCATTCGCAACAGGGAGACGCCTCCGCCTCCACCCATTGAAGTGAAATCAGATCGGCCCAACCCTCGCAAAACCGATGCCGACTCGTCAATCCAAGATTCCCGCACCGCCACCGGTCTGACTTCAAATTATCACTAATTCATGCACATCAATGGAAAGCATCGGTACCGGAGAATCTCGCGCAGAGGCGCGGAAGTGTTTTCGACGTGGCCATAGGGGGGGTGTAGATTGGTTCCATGCTCAGCCCCCACCTTTTTGGGAAATGTTTTAGATATACCGTTTCGGCAAACCTCGTCTTCCCAGTACTCGTACTCGCTCTCGCGCTCCCAACTTCTCCTGATCTGGTTTCATTCGCATACTCGTGTACGGGAACGTGTACCGCTTCGCTGTGTACGCGTACGTTTCTGGGCCCCGCAA
>CALLYA010000146.1 GCA_937875495.1 uncultured Verrucomicrobiota bacterium | reverse complement strand
GTGTACGTGTACGTGTACGTGTACGTGTACGTGTACGTGTACGTGTACGAGTACGAGGACAGGGGGTTGCCGATCAGTCCGATCAGTCCGATCAGTGCCTGAATCGTGGTCGGGATCGACCCTGAAACCAGGAAAGGCTCAGAGATCGTCAAAGGTCGGGGAGGTGAGTCTCGCAGTACTCCTCGCCGTCGGCCCCAATCCGAAAGTCCAGCCCGGGGTCGTCATGCTCCGTTCGCCCGCAAACCACACACTCGTGAAACGTCTCGGACTCCGCCTTGCGGATCTGCCCGTGAAACCTTGCACGAGCACGGTTGGTCTGCCGTGCCAGTCGTACCTGATCAATCAGTGCAGGATAGAAGAAAAGGAGGTAGTTCCCGAACGCGATCGCGATGGCCGCACGCTGGCCCCAAGTGCCGACCAGCGCCGTGAACACAAAGCTGATCGCCGTCAGGAGCCCAACCCACTTCATCCGTAGCGGAATGATGAGCATGAACAGGATCTCGTAGTCCGGATAGATCGTCGCAAAGGCAAAGAGCAAACTGGCATTCAAAAATATGTTCCCCACCTCGCCGTCCGTGAAAACCATCCCGGCCAGGATCGTGCCCAACATCCCAATGAGATAGAAGAGATTGAGGCGAAACACCCCCCAGGCCGCCTCGAGCCCCTCGGCAATCATCCACATGAAAAAAAAGGCGAAAATCACGAAAATCCAACTCACCTGCGGGGGCAGGAAGATGAAGGTGATGAGCCGCCAGATCTCCCCCTCAAAGACTCGCCCCCGGTCGAGTACCAGAAAATCCCTGACCATCGGATAGCGCTCCGCAGGCAGCCAAAGCATGAAATTCAAGATGACCACCCCACGCAGCAAATGCGGTATGGCCCAGTGCCCAAATCGCCGTTCCAGGTAATCCATCCATTTCATAATCCCAAACCATATACCGAAAGCCGACGCGCTGCACCCATATCCAACCTTGTCTCACAAGGGGGCCTCCAGCCCCCGATTTCGATTTCGATTTCGATTTCGATTTTCGGATTTCGGATTTCTGCAATTGCGGCCATCTGTGGATCCACCCCACCAGCCACGGAACCTTCCGCCACGAGCCACTGACCATTTGACGATCGGGGTTATCGCATGAATTTATTCGGCTGGCCTGCCGGGGCGATTTCGATGGCGCCTACCAGCTTCCGGTATCAGCCGTATCCATGGGAATCGGGACGAATCGATACCCGTCTCCGATTGGTTTCACGAGCTAGGAACGACACCGAACAAGCACCCCTCCAAAGGTTACTATGAGCCAGACACTCCCTATCCCCGCCGAAGCCGAAGCCTTGAACCAACGCCTCTCACCCGTCCTCGCCGCCCTCCTCTCCGATCTGGGCCGGCGCGCGTACTTCCCCGCCAAAGGGATCCCGAAACAATCCCAAGAGGCCAAGGCCCTGGCACACAAATCCAACGCCACCATCGGGATCTGCCTCGATGACGACGGCGAACCCATGGGCTTTGCTCCGGCAAAGAGAATCCTGGAAGCCGCAGGCATGGCGCCCAAAAAGATTCTGCCGTATCCGCCGGCTCTCGGATTGCCGGAGTATCGCAGCGCTTGGCAAAAACGCCTGATCGCCAATTCCAAAGGCATCCTCGAAGGCCGCATCGGTCTCCCCATTCCCACCTTCGGGATCACACACGCCATCGGTATTATGGCCGACCTCTTTCTCGACGAGGGCGATACACTGATCGTGCCCGATCAGTTCTGGGGAAATATCCGTCTCACCGCCACCACCCGATCCAAGGCCACCATCAAGACCTTTCCCCATTTCAATAGCCAGGGCGGCTTCAACGTTACCGCCATGAAAGAGGCACTAGCGGCCGAGGCCGGATGCTCGAAACGGATCCTGTACCTGAACGCACCCAATAACCCAACCGGCTATACCCCCAGTAAAAAAGAAGCCGACCAGATTCGGGAGGCCCTGCAACAGGTCGCCGCCGACCAAACGCCCACCCTCATCATTAGCGACGAGGCCTATTTCGGGTTCTTCTTCGACGACCAGACCATCGATCGTCACCTCGTCAGCTATATGGCCGACCTCCCCAAATCAATGATCCCCGTGCTCGTCTCCGGTCCGACCAAAGAACTCTGCGTCTGGGGGGTCCGCGCCGGCTTCATCACCTTTATCGACCTCGCCCCCGAAGACCTCGAAGTCCTCGAGGCCAAGATCAGCGGAATGATGCGCGCCTATAACAGTTTCGGCAGCGCCCTGATCCAGTCGTTTATCACTAATATAATGGAGGCCAACGACTTCCATCAGGAAGAAGCCCGGGTTCGCGCCAAGCTTCGCGAACGCGGACTCGCCGCCCATCAAGAGGCGTTTAAATCGGAATACCTCCGCAGTTGGACCCCCTACCCGTTCAATAGCGGCTACTTCTGCCTGGTCAAACTCGCCAAGGGCCTCGATGCCAACTCCGTACGCCTCCGCCTGCTCGCTGATGAAGGGGTCGGTACCATCGCCGTCGGAAAAGATAACCTCCGCGTCGCTTTCTCCTCCACTCCCACGAAAGACCTCCCCGAGGTCTTCGCTTCCATCGACCGCGTCGTGCAGGCCATGCTCTCAGGGGAACCCTCCTCCCCCAATTAATTGAGCCCTCCCCAACAGGGAGCTCACCAATCAACCGAAAAGCGAAAAGAGAGCCGGGTTTCCCCGGCTCTCTTTCCTCGCCCTCAATCGGAGTCCTTCCCCCCCATATTGTTCAGGATCCCCTCCCGAGGACGATAACTCACAAAGCTATAGCAAACATAGCAGTATTCATGCCAGAATTTCAAAGCCCGTGGAATACTTGAAAAAAAGGGAGGGGATCCTGGGTTTTAGAGGGGAGAGTGGGAGGCGAAACCTGCGATTGGACGCCGATCTGAGCACAACCCTCCCCGCTTTCAGCCGGCCTGAGCGCAGATTGTGCGCCGAGGGTGCGCAGATGCGCAAATCGTGCGCCGACGAATTCATGCCCGGGGAGCGCCCGCCCGAAACGGACATTGGGTTCCGGATGGGGAGGTATCCCGCAGAGATCGCAGAGGGCGCAGAGGTGTATTGGGA
>CALLYA010000145.1 GCA_937875495.1 uncultured Verrucomicrobiota bacterium | reverse complement strand
CTCAACCCCACCGCCACACCCCACCCACAGCGGACCTCCGACCTCGTCCGGGGCCTCCAGGCCACGGACAGCAGCACGCGTAGCCGTGCTGCGGACCTCCGACCTCGCCTGATGCCCTTCAGGGGCATCAGGCTTCCGGCCGGGGCCCTCCCCGGCCGGAACCTCCTCCCGCCAGGCCGGAATTGTTTCGCCGCGCCCCTCGGCTTTGCGCTAATCTAGGCCCAAACTCGGATGTACGTTCTGCAATCCCGTGGAGGACTCGTGCCATGCCTAAAATCGCCATGATCGGTGCCGGCAGCCTCATTTTCTGTAAGACTCTCACCATGGATATCCTCGCTACCGAGAGCCTTAGAAACTCCGAAATCTGCTTGATGAACCGCACCCAGCCCAAGCTCGACAAGATCCACGCCTTCCTTCAGCGCGTCGTCGATCAGAACAACCTGCCCGCGCGGATCACCGCCACCCTCGACCGGCGTGAGGCACTCAGGGGCGCGGATTATGTCATTCTCATGTTTCAGGTGGGCGGACTCGAAGGGTTCCGCCTCGACTACGAGATCCCGAAGAAGTATGGGGTCGATCAGTGCATCGGCGACTCGCTCGGCCCGGGTGGTGTCTTCCGCGGGCTGCGCAGCATTCCCGTGCTCGAGGAGATCGTAAGCGACATGGCCGAGCTCTGTCCCGGCGCGCTTCTGCTCAATTACGTCAACCCCATGGGCATGAACTGCTACGCACTCGGCCAGGCGGGCAAGTCCGCCGGAATCCAATCGATCGGCCTCTGCCACGGCGTCCAGACCACGCTCGACCTGATCGGTGGGTATGTCGATGTCCCGAAAACCGAGATCGAGTACTTCTGCGCCGGGATCAATCACATGGCTTGGTTCCTCTCGCTGAAAGACAAGCGCACCGGTGAGGACCTCTACCCGCGATTCAAGGCCAACTGTGAAAAGCCCGCGTACTACGTGAACGAGAAGGTCCGCTGCGAGGTGATGCGGCATTTCGGCTATTTTATGACCGAGAGCACCGGGCACCTCTCCGAGTACATCCCCTGGTTCCGTAGTCACCAGCGAGCGCTCGAGCTGTACTGCGACGAGCCCGGGTTCGGCGGCGAGAGCGGCGCCTACTATCACTACTGCGCCATGCTCGCAGGCAAATACGAAGCCAAAGATTACCTGGAGCTCGAATCCACTGAACTCAAGCCGCGCAGCGTCGAATACTGCTCCTATATCCTCGAAGCCAAAGAGACCGGCCGACCGTTCCGCCTCAATGGAAATGTCCGCAACGACGGCTACATCTCCAACCTGCCCGACGGCTGCTGCGTCGAAGTCCCCGTCTTCGTCGACGGCAACGGCCTCCACCCGGTCCGCGTCGGCGAGCTGCCCCTTCAATGCGCCGCCCTGAACCAGAGCAATGTCACCGTCCAAACCCTGGCCGCCGAAGGCTCGTTCCGACAAGACCCCGAAATGGTCATGCAGGCGATCGCCATGGATCCGCTCACCTCCGCCGTCTGCACGCTTGCAGAGGCACGCGCCATGACCGAGGAGATGCTCCACGCACAACAGGAATGGCTTCCGCAGTTCCGCGGCAAGCAGCTCCGCCCCACCCCGAGCATACCCAATCCACCCGAGTCGGAGCGCGCGGAGGTCCCCCTGGATCCAGCCTTGGCCATCGCCAACCGCTTTTCCAAACTCGCGGAACAATAATCTCATTGCAGCATCAAACCGATCAGGAGCTGGTGCATGGACGGCAGGGAAACCCTCAATCGAATCACCGACAACCTTCACCGCGTCATCAAGGGCAAGACGCACGCCACTGAGTTGATCGTCACCGCGCTCTGCGCCGGGGGACACGTCCTGATCGAGGACGTCCCCGGCGTGGGCAAGACAACTCTGTGCAAGGCCCTTGCCAAGTCCATCACCGGCGACTTCCATCGGATTCAATTCACGCCTGACCTGCTCCCGACCGATATCGTCGGGGGCATGGTCTACTCGCCTAAGGACGGCGGCTTCTCCTTCCGCCCCGGCCCGGTCTTCTGCCATATCCTGCTCGCCGATGAGATCAACCGCGCCTCGCCCCGCACGCAGAGCGCACTGCTCGAGTGCATGAGCGAAGGCCAGGTCTCCATCGAAGGCAGGACTTATCCGATGAGCGACCCGTTCATGGTCATCGCCACCCAAAACCCGGTCGAGTACCACGGGACCTATCCCCTGCCGGAGGCACAATTGGACCGGTTCGCGCTGCGCATCGATATGGGCTACCCCTCTGCCGAGGAGGAGATGGAGCTGGTCCAGGAACAGCGCCAACACCATCCCCTGCTCGATCTCACCGCCGTCGCCTCGGTCGACGAGGTCCGCGCCGCCGCCCGCCAGGCACGCGAGGTCGTCGTCGAACAGAGCGTCATCCAATACGCGACCGAACTGGTTCGTAAGACCCGCACGGACTCCCGTATCAAGCTCGGGGCCAGCCCGCGGGCCACGGCTACGCTCTACCGATGCGGTCAGGCATACGCCTTTATCCAGGGCAGGGATTACGTGATGCCCGACGATATCAAGCGCCTGGCCATCCCCGTCCTGGCACACCGCATCATCGTGGAGACCAAGGCCGCCTTCTCCGGTGACTCCAAACAGGGCCTCGTTCAGGAGCTGCTCGAATCGCAACCGGTCCCCGCCTGAGCCGTACCACAAGACACAGCCAGACCGGTAACACCGCTGAACTCATCCGATTCCGATGCCCTTTCGCAAACTCATACGCCGATTCTATCTGGGGCCCACCGACCTGGGACCGCATTACCTCCAAGGTCCAAACCGGAGGTATAAGTCACCCACGCTCATGGCCGGGATCTGGATCTACGCCTTTTGCGCACGCCATTTCTCGCTCTACGGCTTTATGACCCTGGCATTCCTCGGTGTTGCCATGCCGTACGCCCTGATCAGCACCGCAATGCCGCTCTACCGCATGACCTTCGCCATCTGGACGATGTTCCTGTGGGACTTCCTCGCCGGCGTCTTCTTCCGCCCGAAACTCCAGCTTCAGCGTCACCTGCCTCCGCGCACCGGTGCCGGCAACCTGTTCACCATTCATTACGATGTGCAGAACCGACGCGGCCGCCCCGTGTTCAATCTCCTGGTCGACAGCCTGCCGAAACCGAACCCACTCACCATCGAGCACCACGGCAATCAGATCTCCGAGATCCCCGCCCACGGCGCCGCCCGGCTCACGCTCACCATACGCGCACCCCGGCGCGGGCGCTTCACCTTCCCCGCCGTGCGCGCCGTCTCGCGCTTCCCGTTCGGACTCTGGACCTGGGGCCATAGTCAGGGGACCGGCGATTCCATCGTCGTCGTCCCCCAGTTCACCCCATTGACCTACGTCAACCTTCCCTTCGGCTTGCGCTACCAGCACGAGGGCCCCGCCTTCACCAATCAGAACGGCGGCAGCCTCGAATTCCTCGGTTGCCGCCCCTTCCGCGACGGCGATAACCCGCGCCAACTGCATATGCGCTCCTGGGCACGCCTCGGCTACCCGGTCGTCAAGGAGTTCAGAGAGGAATACCTCTGCCGCACCGGCGTCGTGCTCGATACCTTCATGCCACGGCTCGCCTTCGAGGAGCTCCGATTCCGCGAGACCGGTCGGCCGGAGTTCGAAGCCGCCGTCTCATTGACCGCCGCCCTGGTCGATTACTTCGCGCGGAACGATAACATCGTGGACCTTTTCGCCGCAGGCAGGCAGGTGTACCATTTCCAAGGCGGACACGGAGCCGAGTTCCACGATCAGGTCCTTGAGATCCTCGCGTGCCTCCGGCATAGCCATCGCGATGAACTCCCGGAACTCTCCAAGGCGCTGGAGCCCTTCCTCCCACAGAGCAACGGCATCGCAATGGTCTTCACCCAGTGGAATCCCGGCCGCCGTAAGCTCCTGGAGGAACTCCACGCCGCCGGGGTCCGCTACCGCGCCATCCTTGTGACCAACCACAAGCTCCGCGGAGCGCACGAGATTCCCAGCGAAGTGGTCCAGGTCGGCATGGAAGACATTCAAGCAGGACGCTGTACCGCCCTATGAGCGCCAACCCCTCAACGCTGTACCACCACCGAGGCGACCCCTGGATCCGGCTGCTGCAGGCCATGCTGATCCTCAGCGCCGGCTTCGTCTACACGGTCGCCGCTGCCGCACCGCAGACGTTCGCGGCCATCGCCCTCCTACTCGGCCTCTCCGCCGTGTTCCGAACCAATTGGCCGCGAACCACCCGGTTCGTCGTCTATTCCGGCGTCACGGCCATGCTGCTGACCACCATCGAAACCCAGATCTTCCCCGTCGATACCGGCCGGTTCTTCCTCCTGCCCACCGGCGTCCTCGGACCGATGCTCCTCTATACCGCGTGCATCGTCCCCTGGTTCGAACAACGCGCGACCCTGCAAGTCCTCCTCGTCATCGCCACCCTCGCAACCCTCCTCTGCTCCGGGAATGTCTTCTCCCTGCCGACCAACACCGAGCCATTCCCGTTCTATATCCCACTCGCACAGAATTTCACCAATACCTACACCGCCGGGACCGCCATCCAGGCGATCGGGATGGTGCTCCTGCTGCATCGCACCAATCGCGCCTCCCGCCGCGATCGGACCAGTCCCCGTTGGAAGCTCGCCATCGTGCTGCACTTCCTCGCCGCCGGCCTCCTCACCCTCCTCTTCTGGTGGACGCTGCTGCACTTCGAGCCGGTGATCTCCCGCTTCTACGCACAATACCTCTCCGGCCTCCAGCGCGGGCGCAATCGCACCGTGCTCTTTCCCAAGGAGGTCAATCTCTATCGCACACTCCCCGGCCTGAAAGCCGAGGACCAGACCGTGCTGCTGCGCGCCACCGGCGATACACAGCCCGGATACCTGCGGGGACGCGTCTACGACCTCTACAACAACGGCCGCTGGGTCAGCACACGCACCGGACTGAACCTCGCGCCCGAGTCCGCGACCGGGATGCGCGCCTATACCATCTTCAGCCGGCCCATGCCGCGCACGGAGAACCAGAAAGCCGACGCCATCGACCTCCTCCCCCAGGTCCGGATCGTATCAGAAGCGCTCTTCGTCCCCGGTCGCGCCTTCCGCTTCGAGCTCGTCGCAGACGGACTGAGCGATGACTTGGCTGGTCAGATCACGCATTCGGAATGGGAGCAGAACTCCGGCTACCGGGTGTATCGCGATCCCGCCCCCGATGAGGCCTACCCGCTCCCGGAATCCGGTGACGAGAACCTCGAAGAGTGGCTGCATATCCCCACCGACCTGCAACCCGCCCTCCACGCCTTTCTCCAGGATCACGCGCCGCCCCTGCCCGACCAGACCACATGGGAGGAACTCCCCGCCCAAACCGCCATCCGCGGGGTCGAACAGTTGCTGCAAGCGCTCTGCAGCTATTCGCTCGATGCCGCGATCGCCTCCGACGGTCCCGACCCCGTCGAGCAGTTCCTGAATAGCACCCAGGCAGGCCACTGCGAGCTCTTCGCCGCCTCCGCCACCATGCTCCTGCGCCAGCTCGGTGTGCCCGCACGCTATGTCACCGGCCTGGTCTGCGTCGAACAGACCCCGAGCGGATACTGGGTCGCTCGGATGCAGGACGCTCACGCTTGGGCGGAGGCATACGACCGCGAGTCCGGTTCGTGGCACATGGTCGAAGCCACGCCGCCCAGCGGCCTGCCACAGGCCAGACCCCCGCTCCGCGGATTCCGCACCTGGCTCGATCTGCCCGGTTTCCTTCTCGCCTGGGTCATGGCCAGGCTCAAGCGCGGCGAGATCGCCGAGATCATCATCCAGGCGCTCGTCGCCCTGTGGGGCATCCTCGTGTGGATCGCCATCCACCCGATCGCATGGCCCTTCGTCGTACTGCTCATCTGGTGGATTCATCGGCGCACCGGCTTCGGCCACAAGCTCTTTCATAGGGCACCACGTCAAGACCCGGATCTGGCACGGCTGCGAATCGGACTCGACAAGGCGCTCGCCAAGAACGGCATGCGTAGAGCACCCGCAGAAACACCCATCGAGCTCGCGCAGCGAATCGAACAGTCCCTGCCAGACGCCGCTCAGGACTGGACCACCGCGCTGAAAACCTACGCCACCCTCCGGTACGACCCCCGAACCCGCACCCCCCACGCCGTCACCTCACTCCTCGAAAGCCTCTCACGCCTACAAAAGCAGCGCGCAAAACCCCCAAAACCACCCCAACCAAACTGACCAATCAAACCAATTCGATTCCCCTGATTCCCCTGATTCCCCTGATTCCCCTGATTCCCCTGATTAACTCGATTAACTCGATTAACTCGATTAACTCGATTAACTCGATTAACTC
>CALLYA010000144.1 GCA_937875495.1 uncultured Verrucomicrobiota bacterium | reverse complement strand
GTTAATCGAGTTAATCGAGTTAATCGAGGGAATCGAGTTAATCGAGGGAATCGAGCCCGGGCCCGAGCTTGCTTTGCCATTGACCTTTTCGGAAGATCTCAGGCTGGGTATGGGAAGGATCGACAATCTTTGGATTGTGGGCATAATGGGGCGGGTCATCGCCAAACCTGTGATCTCAACCTGGATCAGAACCTATGAAGAGCACCTTCCTCCTCCCGATCATCCTTACCGTTGTGGGGCGGCTTGCGGCGGCCCCGCTGGAGTCCCGGTTTTCGGCACCGCCTTCGGAAAATCGCATCCTCAAGATCATCCACAACTGGCCGGACGCGCCGGATGCCCAGGATTCGCTGATATCGACGCTGACCGGGCAGGGGTTCGGCGGAGTGGTCTGCAACGTGTCGTTCACGGATTACATGGTCAGTGAGGGCAAGTGGAAAGCCTTTCTTCGAGCGGTGGCGGAGGCGAAGCGTGCCGGGTTCTCGATGTGGTTGTATGACGAGAACGGCTATCCGTCGGGGACGGCCGGTGGACTGGTCTTGGAAGGCCAACCGGAGTGGGAGGCGCGCGGACTCCTCATCGCGGACCGGTATTGGGCGGGCGGTTCGTTATCCATGGATCTGCCGCCGGGACGGTTGGTTTTGGCGGCGGCATACCCGGTGGACGGGGATGGGTTGGTACAGGCATCGGGACGGGTGGACCTTTTGGCTGCGATTGCGGAAGGGCGTTTGGTGTGGGACGCGCCGGAGGCTGGAAACTGGTGGGTTGTGGCGATCAGTGAGGATTTCATCTATGAGGGGACGCACGCGGCGAACAGCCTGGCGGAGAAGCTGCCCTGCACCAATCTATTGATGGCGGAGCCGACGGCGAGGTTCATTGAGATCACGCATGCCGAGTACGTCCGTCGGTTGGGGGCTGACCTGGGAGAGTGGTTTGAGGCGGCGTTTACGGATGAGCCATCGCTGATGAGCGTGTTTCTGCGGCCGATGCCGTATCGGGTCCTTCCCTGGGCGCCTGATTTCGCCGCAGAATTCGAACGGCGTCGCGGGTATGCACTGCTCGAGGAGCTGCCGGCATTGATCGCGGAGTTCGGTCCGACCAGCGCAAAGGTACGCCACGACTTCTGGCAGACGGTCGGTGAGCTTGTGAGCGCGCGGTATTTTGGGCAGATCGACGATTATTGCCGCGAGCACAATCTCCTATCGGGCGGGCATCTGATCTGGGAGGAGGACATCCGTTATCACGTCGGGTTCTACGGCGATTTCTTCCGCTGTCTGCGGGAGATGAGCTCGCCAGGGATCGACTGTCTGACGAGCATTCCGGCGGCGGTGCCCTGGACGATCGCGCGGCTCATCGGCAGTGCGGCGGATCTGGACGGCAAGGTGGTGACGATGTCGGAGACCTCTGATCACGTTCAGCACTACCGGCCTGCGGGCGACACTCGGCCGCGTGAGCAGGTGAGCGAGGGGGATATCCGCGGGACCTGCAACCGGCTGTTGTTGGGCGGGATCAATCGGATCACGAGCTACTACAGCTTTGCGGGATTGGACCGTGAGGCGCTCCGCCGTTTGAACGACTGGGTAGGGCGGTGCTCGGTCCTATTGACCGGCGCGCGCCAGGTGACGGAGATCGCGGTGCTCTACCCGGTGGAGAGTCTCTGGACCCGGTTCACGCCTGCGCGCCATGGCGCGACCGACTCGGTCGGGGCGGACAAGGTTCGGCAGGTGTTTGACGCGGTTAGCACGAGCCTGTATTCGGCGCGCCGCGATTTCACGTTTGTGGATGCGCGTACGATCCAGGAGGGGCGTGTCGAGGAAGGTGCCTTGGTGCACGGGGATTTTCGTTGGCGAGTGATCGTATTGCCGGTGGTGGACACACTCCCTCTGGAGGCGTGGGAGAAGCTCGCGGCGTTTGAAGAATCGGGCGGGGTTTTGGTTGCGATTGGCGGACGGCCGACCAATTCGGCGGCGGAGTTTCCGGCGGCGGCGGTGCAGGCGCTGGGTGCGCGCATGCTGCCTGAGGAGGAGCGGCCGTCGGTGAAGCGGGCCGGGGTCGGCACCGGCGTCTATCTGCCGGAGACCGCGTGCGGCCTGCTGACGCCCTTGCTGGACGCGATCTTGGAGCCTGAACTCGTCGTGGATGCGGGCGGGGAGGCGTTATCCATCCGGCTGACGCATCGGCGGATGGGGGATGAGGAGCTTTTCTTCCTGATCAACGACAGCGGTGATCGGGTCAGCACCCGATTCAGTCTTTCGGCGGCGGGTGCGGGGCGGCGTTGGGATCCGGGTGACGGCACGGTGACAGCGGTGGAGTCCGCGAACGGGCTGACGGAGGAATTGCCGCCCTATGGCGGTCTGTTTTACAGCTTTCCGAGGGCTGTCCCTCGCCGGCTGCGGCACCCGGAGCCGGGGCTGTTGCCTGGCATGACGGTCCGCGCGCTTCCCGCGGTGACGCCGACGGAGGGGCATGGTGTGGATGTGGCGGCGGTTTTGGAGGCGATCGAGCCGGAGGTGGGCGAGGCGGGCGGGGCGGCATGGCGTGCGCATGCGTCGATCCTGAAGAGCGATGTCGACACGCACATGTTCGTAGCGTTCCCGTTCGCGGAGCCGCTGGAGATGACGGATGTCGAGGGGCTTTTTCTGGATGCGTATGTCCCGGTCGGGCAACGGACGCGGGCACAGCTGTTGATGATCCTGCGGGAGCGTGACGGATCGGATTACCTGGCCTCGACGGGTCGGTCGCTGGCGTCGGCCGGTTGGGGGCAGATCTATGTGCCGCTGGGGAATTTCCAGCTGCAGGGCTGGAGTGCGGACGAGAACGGCCGGCTGGATCTCGACGAGATCACGCAGGTGAGCATTGGCTGGGGAGGGTATTTTGGGGAGGCGGGTGAGACGATCGAGTTCCGCTGCCGCCCGCCGGAGCTTGCATTGCGGCAGGGGCTCCGGGCGCAGTCCGCGCCCTGAGAAAGCAGTTGTTTGAAAAGGCCATCGGGAACCAAGCGCGCCTCACCGGTTTCGGATGGGGAGGCCTCCCGCAGAGATCGCAGAGGGCGCAGAGGGGTATTGGTTGGGGGGGCGGAATACTGATACCTAAAGGTCGTCCGAAAAGGTCAATGGCGAAGCAAGATCGGGGTCGGTATCGGTCTCGGTATCGAACTGGCGCGGAATGGGATTCGGACAAGAGGAACCGGGTCGTGCAACCGTATCGTTGCGGTGCTGGCACAACTCGGCAGCGAGGTTTGAGCGGTGCTTAGAGGGTTAGGTCCCAACCAGGGCAGGGATCGATCCCGATCCCGATTTCGATTTCGATTTCGATTTCGACAACGATCTGACGGATCGGCAACCATTGCTTGGCGGCGACGGATGATCGATCAGGCCATTTCGGGTGGGCTTTAGCCACAGAGGGCACAGAGTTCACAGAGAGTTTCTTTCTTTTACCATCGACGAGGCCGCCCGCACTTCAGCAGCGTTGCTTTCAGATAGGACGGGATTTGCTCCTCTGTGTTCTCTGTCGGTAATGTGGTCTTCAGAAAAGAATGGCAAAACTGGTG